>NZ_DBHIUY010000002.1:0-242054 GCF_057272215.1 Selenomonas sp. | reverse complement strand
GAAGAAAGAAAACAAGCTACAATAGAAAGAGAACTGCGGAAAGGAGATTGTCATGGCGCAAAGCACAGAAGAACGCGCCCTACGTGCGTGGGAAGAATTATCCATCAGCGACAACTTCATCTTTCAGCGCGTCATGCAGAACAAGAACCTCTGCAAGCGCTTGATTGAACGCATCCTGCACATCAAAATACGAGAATTGGACTACCCGCATACAGAGAAAAGCATCGACCTGCGTCTCGACAGCAAATCGGTACGTCTCGACGTATATGTGGAAGATGAAAGCGGCACGATCTATAACATTGAGATGCAGACAACCAAGGGGCACGGCGATGAATTGGTGAAGCGAACGCGATACTATCAGGGAATGATCGACATGGATCTCTTGGGCAAGGGCGTCTATTACGATCAACTCAGACAAACCTATATCATCTTTATCTGCACCTTTGATCCTTTCGGCATGGACGAACGCATATATACCTTTCGAAACGCCTGCCTTGAAATACCGCATCTGCTGCTTGGCGACGGCGCTGCAAAGATTTTTCTCAATGCGAAGGGACTGAAAGGCGTTGTGGATGCAGACATCGAAAACTTCCTGCACTATGTGGACGGCAGGGAAGCGGCAGGCATCTTTACAGAAACACTGGCAAAAGAAGTCGAACGGGTAAAGCATCAAGATGAAACGAGGCGAGAATATATGACACTCTATATGGAATATCAAAAACATCATCAAGAGGGTGTGAAGGAAGGGCTGCAGCGCGGCAGACGCGAGGGGCTGATCGCTATGGCACGCTCTTTACTGGCGCTTAATGTTCCTTTGGATGTCATCGAAAAATCGAGCGGCATGACAAGGGAAGAGATTCTTACGCTTCAGACGCCCGCTGCAAAGCATGATAGAAGATAGCAAACCTGCCGCAACCGTCGATTCTGACGGCTGCGGCAGGTTTTTAGGAAACATGGATAAAACGAAGTCGCCCGGATTGGCACAGAGATGCGGATTCTATGCCAATCTGAGCGACAGCTGTGAAGCGGGGGCGGAATGTATCCGTTCTTTCTCAATGCGCTGCTTTGCGGCACGCAGGGCACATGCCGTAGAAATACAGCTGCTTGCCCGAAACGGCGTAACCCGTCTCGCGCTCCACCTGCTCGACGAGATCGCCCGCATCTGCCTTGTAGACGTCATCCACACGACCGCAGCTTACGCAGCAGATATGCGGATGGCTCGTCGTATTCGCGTCGTAGCGGAAGCTCTCCTCGCCGACATTCAAGACTTGTACGAGTCCGACCTTGCTCAGAATATCGAGCGTCTTATACACCGTCGCCAAACTCATCGTCGGATACGTCGGCTGCAGCTCACTGTAGATCATATCCGCTGTCGGATGCGCCGTCGTATGGCAGAGCACGTCGTAAACAGCAAGCCTCTGCGGCGTTACCTTGAAACCCTTCTCACGCAGCATCGTCGTTACTTCCTGCATCACCATCATACTTCCTCCTTGCATATAGGCACAACCCAAGCGCGAGCAAACAGCCGCCTTTGGAAAAGCCTTCTGAAAACCTTTCTTCTAAACAATAACTCGCCACTAAAAAGCAATCTCACTAAATTAATTTTAGCGCAAGAAAGGAATTTTGTCAATCCTTTCATAGAGGAAAGTCTTATTGCACGAACAATGTTTTCGTCGTTTTTTGCCGCTGAAAAAGCAACACGCCCCGCGGCTTCGCAGAGGCGTGTTGCTTTTTTCGTTCAAATATCCATCGGCTCGATGTGTTCATCCTGCATGAATTTCGCGAGCTTCTTGACACCGCGCATGACTTCATAATAGCTTTCGGGCGTCAGCGACTGCGGGCCGTCGGACAGTGCCTTTGCCGGATTCGGGTGCATCTCCATGATGAGCCCGTCCGCGCCGGCAGCGATGGAGGCGAACGCCATAGGGCGCACGAAGCGCCACTTGCCCGTGCCGTGGCTCGGATCGGCGATAATGGGAAGATGCGAGAGGTGTTTGATGGCAGCGACAGCGCTGAGGTCGAGCGTGTTGCGTGTATACGTCTCGTAGGTGCGAATGCCGCGTTCGCAGAAGATCACATTCGGGTTTCCCTCATTCATGATGTACTCGGCGGCATTGAGCCACTCGTCAATCGTCGCTGCGAGGCCGCGCTTGAGCATGACAGGCTTTTGTCCGCGCCCGACTTCTTTCAGGAGCCGGAAGTTCTGCATATTGCGTGCGCCGATTTGCAGAACATCGGCATACGCGGAAACGAGCGCGACGTTCTCGACCTCCGTGACCTCGGTGACGACCTTCAGCCCCGTCTTTTCCCGCGCTTCGGCTAAGAGCTTCAAGCCTTCCTCCTCCAGACCTTGGAAGGAGTACGGCGATGTGCGCGGCTTGTAAGCGCCGCCGCGCAGGAACTCGGCGCCGCCCTTCTTGACGATCTCGGCAGCCTCCATGAGCTGCTCGCGCGACTCGACGGCGCACGGTCCTGCCATGACGACGGGCGCGCCCGCGCCGATCTTGATGCCGCCGACGTCGATGATCGTCGCCATCGGGTGAAACTCGCGGCTTGCGAGCTTATAGCTTTTCGAGATGGAGACGCTCTCGGCGACGCCCGCCATCGCGTCGATCGCCAAGGAGCCCATGCGTGTCTTGTCGCCGATGACGCCGACGATCTTCTGCTGCGTACCTTCCATGATCTTAGCGTCAAGCCCCACGCTGTTGATCGCCCGGATAACGTCTTCGATATTTTCCGCTGTTGCGTCCGGATTCATAATGATGACCATAAAGATGCTCCTTTCAAATTCGCAGCCGTCAGCACGGGAAATGCGCCGAGGGTGCGCAGCCAAATGCTCTTTTCACGCACCGCCGCAATGGAAGCGGCGAGCTGTTCCTTGTCCTTGACTTCCAGCTCAAAGAAAAAGATGTACGCGCCAAACTCCGTGCGTGCAGGCCGCGACTCAATGCGCACCATATTCACACCGCGCGAAGCGAACTCCTGCAGCACTTCGCACAAACTGCCCGCACGTTTGCCGTCGATCTGCAAGATCACGAGCACCTTCTCCGGCACAGGTTCCTTGTAAAAGCGCAGCGCAGGCAGGTTTGCACCCGCACGCTCGACGAGGAAGAAGCGCGTACAGTTTGCCATCGTGTCCTGAATATCCTTTGCCACGGGAAAAAGCCCGTACAGTTCGCCCGCACGCGCTGTGCAAATCGCCGCACAGCCGTCCGCCGGGCGGCTCTCGGCGACGAGCCGCGCCGCCTCCGCCGTAGAAGAGACGGCGACGAGCTTTGCCTGGGGACAGTGCGCCTTCAAGTAAGCGCGGCACTGCGAGAGCGGCTGTGCATGAGAGATGACGCTTCGGATTTCGCTTTGCGGATACTTGACCATCAGCTCATTTCGTACACCCCAGATCAGTTCAAGCGTCACGGCAAAGGCGTCGCTTGCGCTCAGCGTATCGAGCGTGATATTCACCGAGCCTTCGAGCGAATTTTCCACAGGTACGAGCGCACCCTTCACCTGCGCTTCTTCCACCGCCAGAAGCGCTTGGAAAATGGCGGGAAAGCCCATCAGTTCGCGCGGCTCGTCAAGAAAACCGTTCAGATGGAGCGCCGCCGCCTCGCTGTGCGTTCCCAAAGGGCCGAGAAAGCCCAACGTATCCATCCTCGCCCCCCTCTCTACGAAAAAGCCCCCTTGAGCAAAAACGCCAAGGGGGCAATGCTGCTGAAAACGCTTCTATCTTATCATAGAAACTACAGCTTTGCAAGATTGAGTTTTACAAGTTTACAGTTTGTTTTCGCCGGATGAATCTCCCATATAAATCACAGATCGTAATCTTCCGGTGGAATTTACGGTTTCTTTTCGTACTGCGGCACATAGCGGATATAGATGCGCCCGTCCGCTCCTTCTTCCACTTTCGCGCATACTTCGTAGAGATCGTGGATGAATGTCTCCGTTAAAAGCTCGCGCGGTGTGCCGAGCCCCACGATGCGCCCCTTTTGTATGGCGATGAGACGATCGCAGTAGAGCGCGGCGATATTGAGGTCATGGATCGCCGCGACGACGGTGAGGTCGAGCCTCTTTACGATGTCCATGATCTGCAGCTGATACTTGATGTCCAGATGATTGGTCGGCTCGTCGAGGATCATGCACTCGGATTCCTGCGTCAGAGCACGCGCAAGAATCACGCGCTGCTGCTCTCCGCCCGAGAGACTTGAGAAGCTGCGTTCTGCACAATCGTCCATGCCAACCGTACGAAGCGCACGGCGTGCGATCTCATAGTCGTCCGCATTGTCACGTTCAAGAAGTCTCTTGTGCGGGGAGCGACCCATGAGAACGACCTCCATCACATTGAAGTCGAAGCTATAGAAATTATGCTGTGCCACCACAGAGAGCTGCAGCGCGGACTCCCGATAGGACAGCTCATCGAGCGCACGTCCGTTCAGCGTGATTTTTCCCGCTGTCGGCTTCTGCACACGATAAAGACATTTCAAAAACATACTCTTGCCGCTGCCATTGGGGCCGATGATTCCCAGAAATTCCTTTGGACGCAGATGAAAATCCAGCCCTTTCAGGATCTCCTTGTTCCCGATGAAGAGTTTTACCGCCTCCGCGAGTATCTCCATATCACTGTCCTCCGAATCCATAGGTGCGCTTCACCATGAGATAGATAAATGCGGGTGCGCCCACGAGAGCGATGAGGATGCCGATCGGCAGTTCCGTGTGTGGGATGAGGATGCGGCAAAGCCCGTCGGCGACGACGAGGAAGATCGCCCCCACCAAAGCAGTCACGGGAACAAGACGCTTGTGGTCGGTACCGACAAGCATCCGCACAACATGAGGGACAACCAATCCGACGAAGCCGATCATGCCCGCAGCAAAGACGGCGAAACCGACGACGAGCGCACTGACGATGAGATAGCCCTGCCGATAGGGATGCAGATCGGTACCGAGCGTGATCGCGGACGCATCACCGAGCAGCATGAGATTGAGGATGCGGCTCTGTGACCAGAAAAAGAGGACGGCGAGGGCGACAATGCCGCCGATGACCGCCATGTGCTCCCATTTCGCCCCCGCAAGACTGCCCATCATCCAGTAAGTGATGGTCTGAATGCCTTCCTTGTCGTTGGCAAAATAAACGATGAAGCTCGAAAAAGCGCTGCACACGGCGCTGAGCGCCATGCCGCCAAGCAGCAGCTTCATTGCGTTCGCACGCCCGCCAATGTTTGCAATAAAGAGAACACCGACGGAAACGGCAAACGCACCGAGAAAAGCGGCAATACCGACGGCGTTCTCACCGAACGCCGCACCGATGCCAAGAAGAACAGCGGATGTCGCACCAAGGGATGCGCCTGCCGAGATGCCGAGGATATACGGATCGGCGAGCGGGTTTTTTACAATCGCCTGCATGATGACACCGCAGGTGGCAAGCCCCGCACCGATGATGGCAGCGAGCAAAAGGCGCGGCAGACGCAGCAGCCACACGATGTCATGCACCGGTCCTTTGCCCGCCGCGTCAATGGGGGTATTGCCCGCCAGTTGGTCAAGGATGGCGGCGGCGATTACGCCGGGCGACAGATCAACCGTCCCGATCGAAAGCGCCCAGAAGAGTACGACGATGAGAAGTACAGTGAGCAGGACGCAAAGGAGTGCAAGTCCCGCACGCGAAAAAAATGCTTGCATAGATTATTCTCCATAAATCTTAGGATACAGCCCGTGTGCAAAGATCGTGATGCCGTCATAAGCGCGGATGCCCGCACTGTAAACGGCATAGAGCGGCACTGCGTAAATACGACGCTCCTGCACACAGGAGAGCGAACGCAGCGCAGGATTCTCATAAAGACGTGCGAGAATCTTGTCTTCACTGCCATAGTCATTCTCGATGACGACAAGAAAAATCGCATCGGGATTCAGCTCGATCAGCTCCTCCATGCTAAGACTCGTTCCGTCTGCCGCCAAGTGCTCGGCATCGAGCGCACGAAGCATATCGCCCGCCAGCGTGTCTTTCCCATAGGAACGAATCTCCTTGCCCATAAGCTCGATGACGAGAGCGCGCGGACGTTTTTCCAGATGGGCGGTCTTTTCAGCGACGAACGAGATTTCATGCTGCATCTCGCCCACGAGCGCTTCCGCGCGTTCCTCCCGTCCGAAGATCCGTCCGAGATTTCGGATGTCCTCACACTCCTGCGCGATGGTCTTCGTCTTCGTCGCGCGTGCAGATGACGGCGCGATATAGGTATGGATGCCGCGCCCCGCCCAAAACGTCGTCGGGCGCAGCACCTTCGGTGAGAAAGTGGACGACCAGCCGACAATGAGATCGGGCTGCATCATGAGGATCGTCTCCACGTCGAGATGTTCAAGACTCGTGTAGGGGATCGCCTCGTATGCCGCACGATACTCCGGGCGGATGTATTTCGCGTCCGGTACCCCCATGCCCGCGACGATGCGATCGCCCACGCCGAGCGCGAGCAGCGTCTCGATCGAGTTCTGCCAGACGGCGACCACGCGCTCCGGCGGACGCTCGTAGACCTGCGCGATGGGTTCGCCCTTTTCGTTGATGTTCTCAATCGTGACGGGCGTATACGCTGCATCCGTCTGCTCCGCTGCGCCAAGACGACGTGCATTTTCATCCTGCACCTTCACGATGGGACTGCAAGCCGTGAGCAGGAAAACGAGGCAGATGAGCAACAGATAGAAAACTTTCATCCTTCCTCCTATAAGAAAGGGACGCAGGACATTCCGCGAAAGAATAGCCTGCGTCCTTTCCTTTTCATGACCGAACGATCAGAACGTATAGCGTGCGCCGACCATGATGCTGCGGCCGGGCATGGCTGAACTGCCGATGCCGTTCCACGCGTTGTACGAGGTCTGATATGCCTCGTTCGTCAGATTGTTTATGGTAAGGTACCCTGTGAGATCGGGGGTGAAGCTGTAGTTGAAATTCCAGTCAAGGACGAGGAACTGACTGTCCGTGAACGCTGTCGGACTGCATCCCGTATACCAGTTCATCAAGAGTCCCGTATAGATCTTCCCCTTCTCATAGGAGAGATTGAGCGCATAGTGATTTTGCGGACGCAGACGATTGATCTGCGTGTTGATGTCGCTGCCGCTCTGGTAGCCCCAATTCGGGTCAAGCACCCAGCCGGGCTTCGCCATCCATTTATCCTCCATGTGGGTGTAGGATGCACTCATCGAGAAATGCTTGTCAAAGGCATGGTCGAACGTGATGTTGAACGATTTCTTGTCCTCTCGCGCATTGACGGCTGTACTCTCAAACGTTCCTGTATTATTATCCCAGATGGGCAGCGTCGCAATCGCATTGCTCATGCGCGTCCAGTCATAGTGGACGGCAAGCGCAGTGTACTGCGAGAACTCCTTACGCACGCCGAACGTCCAAGCATCGCCGCGCTCATCCTTCAGCGGCGTATTGAATACGCCGTCTACTTCTGTGTAGTCGCCCTGGCGCAGCGGACGGAGAATCTTCGTCCAGCCGAAATATGTGCTGAGGGTATCGTCAAATACGTATTCTGTGTTGAGTGCATAGGTGAAGATGTCCGTATTTCCTTTTCCCTGCACATCGTCCCCTGCAGTAGACGACTCATAGTCTGAGTAGTGGCTAAAACGGAGTGCGGGAGTAAGATCCCAGTTCGGGGTGATGTGAATCTTGTCCTGCACATAGGCAAGGACAGAGTCGCGAGCCGTATGCGATTCCGTGACACTTCCATCGTTCCGGATTCTTTTCGCATAGTTTTTCGCCTTGTCATAGGTGAGGCTCGCGATGACATCGTTCTTGCCTATGGCTCTTGCATACTGCACTTGAAGACCGTGGTTTTCTTCCTCGCGCCAGCTGGTCGGCTCGGTCGCCTTGCCGCCCGTCTTGTCGAGCCATTCCTGCACCTTTGCCGGATCGCCGCCCGGGAAAGGCGCGAGATGATCGCTGATCCACTGCTTGAGCTGCTCTTTCGTTGCACCTGTCGGGAATTGCGTGCGATAGTCCTGAACAAGATCGTTGCGTCTCTTATCGCCCCAGACATACTTATCGCGATTGGAGTAACGATGGTTTTGCTGATAGAGCCGAACGAAGCTCTCCATACGATTGTCCTTGTCGAACGTCCACTTCAGCTCCCAATCGTTGTGCCTAAAGCGGCTGAACGAGTTGTACACTTTGCCGTCGAGTGCGTAGAGGTTCGCATAGCCGGGATTGCGCTTATCGCCAGCGAGCGTGCGTGCCGGTTCCCAGTTGCCTGTCTTTGGGTTGATGCCCCCTTTGAGGGCGTTATTCGAGTCCAGCTGACCGACGGCAGCGCCGAAAATGATGCGCTCCCAGTCGTCCTGATTCCAATACTTGAGACGCGGCGTTGAGATCGGATAGCCGTCTTTGCCGCTCTTGTGGTTGTACCAGAACTTGATGCTCTGCTCATCGGTCAGATCCTTGTCGATGCGGATATTGACCGCATCTTCCGCCCAGTGCGAGCCGCCGAGCGTGCCGATCTTGCCCGTTTCGCCATCGACGTATTCCGTATCGCCGCTCAACGTGCGCGTCACCGTGCCGAAATAGCGGAAGGTAGGATTCTCGTCGATGGTGCCCGAGAGCGTCAGCGAATAATTATGTTTGCTCCACGAGCCGGTTGAAAGATCAAGAGTTCCCTTGCGTTCGACCGTTCCCTTGCGCGTGATGATGTTGATGACGCCGCCCGTCGCATCCGGTCCATACGCCGATGCACCGGGACCTTTGATGACTTCGATCTTGTCGACGCTCTCGATGCCGAGCAGCTGGTCGAGATTGACGCCTGTGGACTTACTGCCCGTGGTGCTATCGTCACCGATGCGCGTACTCGTAAGGTTGTCCACGCGCCGCCCGTCGATGAGGATGACGACACGCGAGTCTCCGTTGATGAGCACGCCGTTGTTGTAGAACTGATAGCCATACTCACCGCCGCGGTAGCCCGGGTTCTGGAACGTCACGCCCGGGATGCGCTTGATCGCCTCCGTGAGATCCATATAGTGACGCTTCTCGATCTCCTCGCGCGTGATGACCTTGACGTCGCCGCCCGTACGGTAGTAGGACTGCTCCGTTACCGTATCGCCGAACTGGTTGATCGTCTGCTCCGCCGTGACTTCAATGCTGTCCAGCGTGTAGAATTGCAGATTTTCGTCATGCCCTGCGTGAGCGAGATTTTGCCCCCCCCATGTGGACAATAATCCGGCAAGAATCGCGCATGTGAGGTGTCGCTTTTTCATTTCTTTCATTTCCTCCTTGATGAGCGTACGCCCTTCCTTTTTCCTGCAACGCCCATCGGCATTGCTGAAAAATTGCATAAACTACACGCACAAACGTCCACTTTGTGGACATTGTGCGCCGTCCTTACAGAAACCTAGCCAATCGGCCTGCACCTTCGGCTTGACCTCTTGGGGTTTCATGGTAAACTACACGCACAAACGTCTAATTTGTGGAGATTGTGCGCCGCCCTTCATGAAAGTTCGCCAATCCGTCTGCGCCCTTTAGGCTTGACTTCTTGGACTTTCATAATAAAAAAAGCTTTCTCCACGAAGAAAGCCGCTGTATCATCCCGATATCGCAGTCGGCTCCCCTTCCCATCGCTCGTGGATCTGCGGGGCGCACAAAACAGGCAGTTCTCCTGGCTCGGAATCCTCGCGCGGCTGCGCCTTCCCAGAGATGGCTCCCCAGTGACCGGATATTCATCCATGCAGCGTTGCTCTTCCTTACAGTGGCGGGACCGCTCCGGTATTTGACCGGATTCTCTTTTAGAAAACATAGAGAAAAGCACCGTGTTCTCGGTACAGCATTTTCTATGCGTCCTAAAGCGTTGTTCAGCACCTGTTTTTTTATGCAATTTTTATTCGCATCTCATTCTATAAGAACTTTCATCTTTTGTCAACGATAGAATAGAGTAATAATTTAAATGAGATTTAATCCCATTGACAGTGTGCCGATGGGATTAAATCTCGTTTGAAAAGGAACGATTTGCTTTTCATGAAAGATTCTAAAGGCAGATCTCCATCTCAGTCCTTAAAAAGCTCCGTCGAAAGATAGCGGTCTCCCGTGTCGGGCAGGAGAGCTACGATCATCTTGCCTTTCGTCTCGGGACGACGTGCGATGCAGGTGGCGGCGGCGAGCACAGCGCCCGATGAAATGCCGACGAGGATGCCCTCTGCACGCGCGAACTGCCTGCTGTAACGGAAAGCGTCGTCGTTCGACACCGTGATGATCTCATCATAGACGCTTGTATCGAGCGTCTCGGGTACGAAGCCCGCGCCGATGCCTTGGATCTTGTGCGGACCTGCCTTGCCCGCACTCAAGACGGGCGAATTCTCCGGCTCGACGGCGATGACCTTCACGTTTGGATTTTGGCTCTTCAGATATGCGCCGACGCCTGTGAGCGTGCCGCCTGTGCCGACGCCTGCAAGAAAATAGTCGACTTTGCCGTCCGTCGCAGCCCAGATCTCGGGTCCCGTCGTGCGCTTGTGCACGGCAGGATTGGCAGGATTCGTGAACTGCGATGGAATATAGGCGTTCGGCGTCACTTTGGCAAGCTCTTCCGCCTTTTCAATCGCGCCCTTCATGCCCTTCGCACCGTCCGTCAAGACGATCTCGGCGCCATACGCCTTCAAGAGATTGCGCCGCTCGACGCTCATCGTCTCGGGCATCGTCAAGATCGCGCGATAGCCGCGCGCCGCCGCGACGCTCGCGAGACCGATGCCCGTGTTGCCGCTCGTCGGCTCGATGATGACCGAGCCGCGCTTCAAGTCGCCGCGCTTCTCCGCATCCTCAATCATCGCCTGCGCGATGCGATCCTTGACACTGCCGGCAGGATTGAAGTACTCAAGCTTCGCGAGAATGTCCGCTTCGACGCCGTTCTCCATGCAGAAATTCCGTGTGCGCAGAAGCGGCGTACCGCCGATAAGCTCTGTGATACTTTCGTATATCTTTGCCATGACGTTTCCTCCTAGAGTTAAAATCTCTTTATTTCATATCTGTTTGATATGTTATATCTTACAGACTTTTTCCCACTATGTCAATAGGCTTTTGAAAAAATAAGGGAAGCACGGATACCAAGAAATCGTCCGGATTTGCACGCCTGCAAGACTTCTGTCGAAGAGATAAATCCTGCGATCTTTCATTTAGTGAATGCAGAAAACCTATTTCATCACTATGTGATTGACAAATGACGGCTTTCTCGATAAACTACACGCACAAACGTCCACCTTGTGGACATTGTGCGCCGCCCTTACAGAAACCTAGCCAATCCGTCTGCGCCCTTCGGGCTTGACTTCTTGGGGTTTCATGGTAAGATAAATACATAGATAAACCGTATGAAAAGAGGTATATATACATGAAAATCTCTGCCAAAGGACGCTATGGATTGGCTGCTATGGTCTTTCTCGCGCGCATCGGGCAAGCGAGCAGCCCGACGACGATTCTCACGATTTCTGAAAATTTAGGCATATCCAAAATCTATTTAGAGCAAGTTTTTTCTCTTTTAAAGCACGCGCGGCTTGTGAAGTCGAGCAAAGGCTCGCAGGGTGGCTACCAACTCTCTCGCGCACCGCAAGAGATCACGGCTTGGGATGTGCTCGCCGCCATCGAACTGCCGCTGACGGAAAAGCCGGGACCTGCGACAGCGGATGATGAAAGTGCGCTCGATCAAGCGCTGCAGCACGCTGTTTACGAGCCGCTTGACACAGCCATCCGTACAGCTCTTGAGAAAGTAACCCTTTGTGTGATCCTCGATGAAACAGATAGACAGAAGTCTCAGGGAAACATCATGTATTTTATCTGAGATTTCATAGGGATCCATCTTGTATGGGATTCAAGGAATGTTTTTCTGTTGTTGTTTTTATTAAGGAAGCGCTGATAAAATGAGGTCGTCCAGATGTGTAAAGATGGACGGCTGAATTTATCAGTGATTCCTTAAGGACTTCTGTCCGCTATGATAAAAATACTTGCAATTTCTGTCTGATGTTGTATAATGGGCAAGGACTTTAAGGGACGATGTTTCGTCTCGAGAGACTGTTTCAAAAGGCTTCTGTATAATTTATAGAAGCTTCGGTACGGTTGCAACACCGCTGGAGGGATTTTTATGACGATGGATAATGTCACCGTTATCATCGAGAGCGGCGCTTTTTCTGCGGAGGAGGCAGAGCGCTACGTCCGTAAAATCCAAAGGCACTCGAAAGGTCGCACACTCAAGTGTGTTTCATTCAGACTGGCTGATGGGTATTTGGATTTGCGCTACGCGTTTGAAGGAATCCCCTTCGAACGTATTCGCCGCATCTCGTATGAGACGCCGCAGGAGTGCAAGGCCGTCTGACCATTATGCGCGCCAATAAAAAGCCGCTGTCGGGATTTTTCGACAGCGGCTTTTTATTGCATTGCGCACGCTTAGAGCCATGCGTATTTCAAGATGAAAAGCACGGTCAGGATGTACATGAGCCACGTCACATCACGGAATTTGCCTGCTGCGACGTGTAAAATCGTGTACGAAATGATGCCAAAGGCGATGCCCTCGGCGATGGAATAGGCGAACGGCATGATTGCGATGCAGATGAACGATGGGATCGCCTCGATGATGTCATTCCAGGGAATCTTCATGACTTGCTGCATCATCAAAAAGCCCACGATCACGAGTGCCGGAGCCGTCGCAAAACCCGGCACAGCGAGAAAGAGCGGCGAGAAAAAGAGCGCGACGAGGAAGAGCAGCGATGTCGTCACTGCCGTCAGCCCCGTGCGGCCGCCCTCGACGATGCCCGCTGAGGACTCGACGTACGTCGAGATCGTCGAGGTGCCGAGACATGCGCCGATCGACGTGCCGCAGGCGTCTGCCATCAGCGCACCCTTGACGCGCGGCAGCCGGCCTTTTTCATCGAGCATATTCGCGCGTGAAGCGCAGCCGATCAGCGTGCCGAGCGTATCGAAGAGATCGACGAAAAGGAATGCAAACATGACGACGAGGAAGTCGATCGAAAGAATCGCTTGGAAATCAAATTGCAGGAACGTCGGTGCGAGGGAGACAGGCGGCGCGACGATGCCCGTCGGCATCAGACTGAAATAGCCGTGCGCGGGATCGGGGATGTAGATGCCGAGAAGCTCCAAGACGATGCCCAAGCCCCATGTAGCAAAAATGCCGATGAGGATATGCCCCTTGACATTCTTCATGACAAGCACCGCCGTCAAGAGGATGCCGAAGAGCGCCAGGAGAACGGTCAGCCCCTCCGAGTGGAACGTCCCTTCAGCCATCGCCTTGGGGAACGAGAATAGTGCGACGAGCTTCGGCCCCGCAACGACGACATGCGCGTTCTGCATACCGATGAACGTGATGAAAAAGCCGATGCCGACCGTCACAGCGCTCTTTAAGGTCAATGGAATCGCATTAAAAAGCGCTTCGCGTACATTCGTCACCGACAGCGCGATGAAAATCAACCCCTCGACGAGTACAGCCGTCAAGGCGACTTGCCACGAATAGCCCATCTGCCCGACGACCGTGTAGGCAAAGAAGGCGTTCAGCCCCATCGCGGAAGAAAGAGCAAACGGCAGATTTGCAAACGATGCCATCAAGAAGCCCGCGATGCCCGACGCGAGCGCCGTCGCCGTGAACACCGCCCCCGCGTCCATGCCCGCAGCGCTCAAGATCAGCGGGTTTACAGCGAGGATGTACGCCATCGTCATGAACGTCGTCAGCCCTGCCAGAAGCTCCGTCTGCACGGTCGTACCGTTTTCCTTCAAGTGAAATACATTTTCCAGGAATTTTCCCATCGGATGATCTCCTTTTCTATGAAAATTCGACAAACACCTTTCCACATAGATGCTTCGATATCTAATGGAAAGGCAGATACATTCAGTCGCCCATCTTCACGCATCCGGGCGACTTCCTTTTATCCGTGTTTCTCTAATCGTTTTCTACATAATTTCCTCGATTCCTGCTTTCTGATAGAAAACTTCAAGCAATTCATTCGGAATTATCCTCATGCCAGTTCCTTTGTCCTGTTCTTAAAAAACACCGGCAGTCACATCGACGTTTATTGTCCTGACAGGACACCAAAAAGGGGGCGGAGGCGCTTATAATAAATGGGAAACTTTTTATAAAGAAGGAGAGATGCTCATGTATCGTGGTTCGACGACTATGCTCGCCTGTGGCAGCAGCCATTTGGTGTGATCGGCTGACATGCAGTTCCTGTTTTCTTGCGAGGTGAACACGACGCCTAAACTTGCGAAAGGATGCATTATATGGAAAACTTTTGGAGCGGAGTTTCTCACATTTGTTTTATTATTTTTCGTTTTGGTCAGGCGATATGGTCGTGATTTACGGCAAAATCAATACGGTCGGCAAGATCACGCGCAAAGTGCTTGAGGAAAAAGGCGTTTTTGAGGACACCTACATGATATACACCATAGGTGATGGATATGATATCAATGTGACACGAATTGAATGATATAAAGGAGAGATATCTATGTGGAAACATTTCAATCGCATGACTGTGCTCGTTTGCTTTTTCGTTTGCATCTTCCTGCCTGCCGTCTCAGCAGAGCCGAAGGAGCTTCCCGATGGCGCTCTGGGCTACACATGGGGGACGAGTCCGCGCTTCATGCCGCCGACGGACGGGTCTCGGGCGCGCAGCGGCGTATCGTGGCTGGTACAGACGTTCAAGCCATATACTTACGAGGATGTTTTGACGTGGTAAGAAAATATATGGCATGAAACGACAAGGGGCGTTGCTTCAACTCTCGTAGGGAGCAATGCCTTCTTGGCGTTCCATGTCCGTATAATCATGCGCCCGTCCATGAAGCGCTTCTTTGCGGGATATTTGAGGCTGGCAAGAAAATCACGACCGTCTGGAAAAATTCTATATTTGTGCTAAAATGATCCCAGAGGCAAATACGCCCCATATCTTCTGCGAAAGGAGCCGTCATCATGGCATACGAACTGGAGTTAAAGCGCATCTATGACATGCCCGCGCCGACGGATGGCAGGCGCATCCTCGTCGATCGCCTGTGGCCGCGCGGTATGAAGAAGGAGTGCGCCGCTCTGAGCGAATGGGCGAAGGAGGTCACGCCGTCGCCCGAGCTGCGAAAGCTCTACCACAGCGGCGAGATGAGTTTCGACCTCTTCGCAAAAGCCTATCGCGAGGAGCTGGAAGAAAGCGCCGATGCCGCCGCATTCGCCCGAAGGTGCAGGAGATGGCTGCAGGAGGCTCCCGTGACGCTCGTCTACGCGAATAAGAACACCGTCGAAAATCACGTCCTCGTGCTGCGCCAATGGCTGCTCAAGGCGATGACATCGTGCAAAAACGATTGACGGTTTCGACGAATCTATGCTACAATCAAAGGACGCAATGGGCGTTTTTACGTTTTCTCCTATCGAGGAGAGTCTTTTCCAGATCGGAGCGCGGCGCTTTGGTCTTGCGCAATGGAGTCTCGTGAACCCCGTCAGGTCCGGAAGGAAGCAGCGGTAAGCGAATCGCTTCATGTGCCGCGAGGGCGCCTGAGGGCCGCGCCCCGATGTGGAAAAGGATCGTTTCGCTGCTGTGCGGAGTTTCGGCTTTGCGCGGCAGCTTTTTTATGCGTTTGGAGCGCGTGCTTTTTCATGGCGCGGCGCATGTTTTTCAGGACAGGAGGCGGAGTATGGCTTACATCGCGCTCTATCGCCAATGGCGGCCGGGCAGCTTCAAGGAGCTTGTGGGGCAGGATGCTGTGTCGAGGACGCTTTCTCATGCGATTTCTTCGGGGCGCATCGGTCATGCTTACCTTTTTTCAGGGCCGCGCGGCACGGGTAAAACGAGCACGGCGAAGATTCTTGCGAAGTCGCTGAACTGTGTGCATGGTCCGACGCCCGAACCTTGCGGCGCCTGTACAAGCTGCACAAAGATCGCCGACGGTACGGCGCTCGACGTCTTTGAGATCGATGCGGCGTCGAACCGCGGCATTGACGAGATGCGCGATCTGCGCGAGAAGGTGAAGTTTACGCCTGCCGAAGGACGCTACAAGGTTTATATCATCGACGAGGTGCATATGCTGACGACGGAAGCGTTCAACGCGCTTTTAAAGACGCTGGAGGAGCCGCCCGCGCACGTCGTCTTTATCCTTGCAACGACGGAGCCGCACAAGGTGCCGGCGACGATCCAATCGCGCTGCCAGCGCTTCGACTTTCGGCGCATTACGGTCGAGGAGATTACGGCACGTCTCGCCTACGTCGCGCAGGAGATGGAGATCCCCTGCGAGGAGGCTGCGCTGCATCTCATCGCACAGCAGGCGGACGGCGGTATGAGAGATGCACTGTCGCTTCTCGATCAATGCGCGCTTCTTGACGGCAGGACGCTGACGGCGGCGCACGTCGAGGAGAGTCTTGGTCTCATCGGCCATGAGCCGATCTACCGCTTGACGAAGGCGATTGGCGAACGTGCGAAGGGCGATGTGCTCGATGTACTCGCTTCGCTTCTTGCGGGCGGCAAAGATCCGATGCAGCTCATGGCGGAGCTTACGCTGCATCTTCGGAGTCTCATGCTCTACGAGGCGGCGGGGGCGCTCAAGGCGCTCGACCTTTCAGCAGACGCCAAGGCGGCGCTTGAAGAGCAAAGGGCGCTGTTCACGCAGGCACAGATCATGGCGATGATCAAACGCCTGCATGAAGCGATGGCAGAGCTTCGCTGGACGCCGCAGCCGCGCATCACCATCGAGGTCGCGCTGCTCTCACTTTGCCGCCCGATAGCAGGCGAGGGAAGCGCGGCGGCGCAGATGTACGCCGCTTCTGCCGCCGCTTTGCCTGCACCTGCCCCCAACGATACAGCGCGCATTGCCCGCCTTGAGGCAGAGCTTGCCGCCCTCAAGGCAGCGTTTGCGGCGGGGGGGAGAGCTGCTCCTGCACCGGTTTCTGCACCGACTGCCGCATCACGGGCGGCAAGTCGAGCGGCGCAGGCTGCTTCTTCCGCTGCCCCGCCGCGCCCGCGCACGCCGCAGGACGGCGCGGGCGCAGCTGCGCCCGCCGTACCCGCCGCGCCAGATCCCGAGGGCGAGAAGGTCTATGCCGAGCTTTTGCGTCGCTTGCAGGAGAAGCAGCGCATCTCCGTGCTGGCTTGTCTCAAAGGCGCGTCTTTTGCCGGAAGCGGCGCAGGCACGTTCCGCCTGCACTTTGCAAGCCCTCTGCTTGCACGGCGCACGGCGCGTGACGACTATCGCAAGATCATCGAAGAGGCGCTCGCTGAGATCCTGGGCGAACCGATCGCTCTCGCGTGCGAAGCGATTGCGGCGCCGCATCCTGCGCCGCCTGCGCCAAAGAAGAAGCCGCCGCTTGCAGAGATCAAGCCGCGCCGTCCTGCGCCGAAACCGCTTGCGATCGACGAGAATGCGCTCTCGCCCGAAGAGCGAAGCCGCTTGCAAAATGCCGTCGATCTTCTCGGCGGACGTCTCGTCGATCTGCCCGCAGAGCAGCGCATCGCTGCCCTTGCCGCCAGCGGCAGGGCGATCGCTCCAACAGCGGCGGATGCGGATAAAGGCGCGGCAAGAGAAGCGGCGCCGCCCGCCGCAGAGCCGCCGTCCTTTGCCGACGTGCCGCCGCCCGACGATGATGATGCGCCGCCGCCCGCCGACGAAGACGCGCCGTCGGGCGAAAACAGTTGACCGAAGAGACGCTTTAAGGCTATAATCATAGGAAGCGACAGGACAAGAACGCAGGCGCAACACCTGCTTTTGAAAGGAGAAATACAATGTTTGGTGGAATGGGAAACATGGGCAATATGCAGGGTATGATGAAGAAAGTGCAGAAGCTCCAGAACGACATGAAGAAGATGCAGGACGAACTCAAGCGGAAGACCGTCGAAGTATCGGCGGGCGGCGGTGCGGTCAAGATCGTCATGAACGGTGAAAAAGAAGTACAGTCGCTTCATATCGATCCTGCCGCCGTCGATCCCGAGGACGTCGATATGCTGCAGGATCTTCTCGCCGCTGCTTTCAATGAATCGGTCAAGAAAGTTGACGACATGATGGCGGGCGAGATGGGAAAACTCACGGGCGGTCTTGGCCTGCCGCCGGGCATGTTCTAAGATGCAATATATCGCACCACTGGCAAAACTCATCGAACACTTTCGCGCACTGCCGGGCATTGGCTCCAAGACGGCAGTGCGTCTTGCATATCACGTCTTGGATATGGATGCAGCGAAAGCGCGCGCTCTCGCTTCGGCGATCTTAGAAGCGCGGGAGAAGATCGGCTTTTGCAGCGTTTGCTGCAATCTCTCCGATCAAGATCCATGCGCGATTTGCAGCTCCGAAAAGCGTGACCGCTCGAAGATCTGCGTCGTCGAGCAGCCGCAGGACGTCGCCGCTATCGAGCGCATGAAGGATTACAAGGGGCTTTACCATGTGCTGCACGGCTCCCTCTCGCCGCTTTCCGGCGTCGGACCTGAAAACCTGCGCGTCAAGGAGCTGCTGCACCGTCTTGAGGGGAAAAGGGGCGCAGAAACGACGGAGATCATCATGGCGACGAACCCTACTGTCGAGGGAGAAGCAACGGCGATGTACCTCGCACGCCTTTTGAAACCCGCCGGGCTTAAAGTCACGCGCATTGCGCATGGTCTGCCCATCGGCGGCGATCTCGAATATGCCGACGAAGTCACGCTCGCCAAGGCGATCGAAAACAGAAAGGAAATCTGATATGCTCGAAATCATCGCGGCGCTCGCCGTCGGTCTTTTGCTGCTCGCGATCTTGGCAAAACTCTTGGCGATGCCCTTTCGCCTGCTCAAAAAGTTCATTGTCAACAGCATCATCGGCGCAGTACTGCTCTCCATCGTCAAGCTCCTCGGCTTTTCTGTGACAATCAACATCCTCACAGCACTCATTGCAGGTATTTGCGGCGTCCCCGGCGTGTTCTGCATCCTCGCATGGAGCTATGTATAAAATATGTTCAGTCGTCATGCGACGCGGCATAAGGTGCAATTCCTCGCTCGATGCTCATCATGACGTGCTCTCGAAGCATTGAGAGGGCGGCGCTGAATCGCTCGAATGACAAACGGCGCATGAGCCGAATCGACTCATGCGCCGTCTTTTTTATTTCGAAAATGCTGCGACGAGGTTCTTCAAGCGTTCCGTGCCTTCCTTGAAGCCCTGCACCTTTTCCAAGATATCGGCGTACTTTTCTGCCATGCCGACGATGTTTTCGGCGATGCGCGTGTTGCCGTCGGCGCTTTCGTGCGTCGCACGGCCGATCTCTTCCATCGACTGATTCATGTTGCGCACAGACGCGAGCAGCTCCTCGGAGCTCTTCGTGCTGCTCTTCGCCGTTCGATGGAAGAACTCAGCGTCATCCTTATACTGTACGGCGGTTTCGTCCATCTGCGCGTAGTCCTTGCGTATGTCGTCGTCGATGAAGTGCAGAAGGTCAAACGCGCCCTTCGACAAGGCGTCCATTGCGCCTGTGACTTGGCTTGTGAGGCTCTTGATCTTCTCTGCCGTTTCCTGCGACTGTTCGGCGAGCTTGGCGACTTCGCCGGCGACAACCGAGAAGCCGCGTCCCTGTTCGCCGGCACGCGCCGCTTCGATACTCGCGTTCAAGGCGAGCAGGTTCGTTTGCTCGGCGATGTCCGTGATCGCCTGCGTAAGCGTCTCGATCTCCTGCACGACCTTGGCAGACTCGATGGCGTCCTCCATAGAGGTCTTGGTCGAAGCGTAAACGCGGTTTGACGCCGCCTGCGCCTGCTCCATTTTCGCCTTGAGGTTGGTCGCGCGCTCGGCGATCTCCTGCGTGTACGTCTCACTCTTCTTCATCGCCTGTACCGTGCTTTGAATCTCTTCGCTCAAGTGACCGCTGACCTGCTGCATACTCGCCGTCGAAGCCGCCGTCTCCTGCATCCCCGCTGACATTTCCTCTGTCACAGCGGACATATCCTGCGTCTCGTCGTTCATCGCATGGATCATCGTCTCAAGCTCGCCGACGACGGCGTTTGTCTTTTCAGCTTCTTCATGCACCTGCTTCATGAAGCCCTGCATCTTCATCAAAGCCTTGACGACGACGCCGATCTCATCGGCGCGATTGGAAAGCGTCGTCGGTATTTCGCGGTTCAGATCGCCCGCCGCGACAGCATTCAAGTGCTCGATCGACGTATTGAGCGGCGCGGAGATATTGTCGGCGATGACGCGCGACATGAGGACGCCGAGGATCAAACTGATGAGAATGATCGCGGCGAAAATCCCCAGCATGCGCGTATATTGCGCATTATTCGCTTCGAAGAGCAGCTTGCCCTGAAACACGTTGTCCGGCGTCAAGAGACCTGCATGTTGGCAGCGATTGCCGTCAAAGACGACAGCTCGCTGTACGCCGCTGCCTTATCCTCGGGCGCGGTACCCAAGGAGCCGACAGCCTTGACGGCGGCATCCGCCGTATCAAGTTCCTGGTCGAGCGTCTCAACCGCCGCTTGGGCGCGATCGCTCAGACGCATCTTCTTTAATTCGTTGATGTCGTGGCGAATGCCCGCGATATTGCCGGCAATATCATCGAGGAGAATCTGTCGGTTCTCCGGCGTGAAATTCTGCTGCACGATGTAAGAAACATTGACATTGATGCTGCGCAGGCGATTGTTCGCGTCATTCAAATACTGCGTCGTCATCAAGTTGCGATGATACATATCGTCGAGCGCCTGCTTCGCCGAATGGCTCGAATAAACGCCGACGGCGGCGACGAGGATCACGGTGAGGATGAGAAATACGGAAAGAATCGCGACCTTCGTCTTGACGCTGTAATCCTTCAAGATCTCACTGCCTATCGTAAAATTGCTCATTTTCTCGTCCCCCCCCTTACTTCACAAACTGCGCGACGTTTGTCTGCGTGATGGAGGTGAACGGAATATCGAGACTCTCGGTCGGCGCTTTGCCGCTCAAAAAGCCCTGTACGAGTGTGACCGCGCCTGCCGCCTGTCCCTCTGCATCCTGCTTGATCGTCTGCGAAAGTTCGCCTGCTTCGACCGCAGCAAGCCCGTCGGGCGTCGCATCAACGCCCGTCACGAGGCAGCCCTGCAGTCGGTTCGCCGCCTTCAAGGCTTGAATTGCGCCGAGCGCCATCTCATCGTTTGCAGCTACGACGCCATGAATTTCGGGGAAGAAGCTCAGCCAGAGCGTCATGGCTTTCATACCCTCCGCCCTGCTCCAGCTTCCATCCACAGAAGCGAGCAGCTGTATGTCGGGACGCTTGTCGAGACATGCCTCCTTGAAGCCTTCCCAGCGCTTGACGGCGACGCTCAAGGAGCTTTCGCCCATGAGATAAACGATCTTGGCGTTCGGCGGCAGATTCTTCGCCATGAATTCGCCCTGCATTCTGCCCGCCTCGCGGTCGTCGGACAAGGCGCCGATGACCTTCGGATCGTTGACGTCGCGATTCATGATGACGACGGGGATGCCAGCCTTGCGAGCCTTCTCGATCGTCGGCACGATGCTCGTCCCATCCATAGCTAAGAGCACGATAGCGGCTGCCTTATTGTCGATCGCCTCGTTCAGCTGATCGATCTGCAGATTGCTGTCGCCCTTGCCGTTGAGGAACTCTACTTCAAGTCCCGCAGCCTTCGCTTTTTCGGCAAACGTATTCTTGAGATGCATGGCGAATGCATCGTCGTCGTTATGGTTGGCGTAGATCACCTTGCCCGCTTCCCCTGCGCCGGAACCCCCGCAGCCCGTCAGATAAAAACACCCCAAGACCACCAAGAGAAAGATCAAACATTTTCTCGTCAAGTTCATGCTCCCACGCCCTTTCTTGTAAAGCCGCCGCAGCCTGCCTCTTTCGCACGCAGCAGGCAGACATGCGTCGTGTTCGACCATTTGGCATATATATAGTTCTTCTGTTCCATTCTTATTCTATCCCCAATGCTATTTTCCTGCTTCGAAGAAAAATATATTATCAATGCTCTCCTGGGTCATGGGTCTATTGGGAAAATCAAAAATTTTCGCTTGCATTTTTACTGGACATGCAGTATACTCATAAAGTACGATATGGGGACGTAGCTCAGCTGGGAGAGCGTTCGGTTCGCATCCGAGAGGTCGAGGGTTCAATCCCCTTCGTCTCCACCAGATCGACAAACAGGGAATCGGCGAGATGCCGGTTCCTTTTTTATTGCCGATGAGGATTTTGCGCACGAGGACGGGCACAAATTTCCTTAGCGAAAGGGCGGCAGTGGGCGCAAGTCTATGTTTTCGGCAGATCTGCATTGACAAGATCATTCGTTTTGGGTATGATTGGATGCAGGTGAGATTTTGAATCTTACTGCAAAGCCTTTCCGCATCCTGCGATGCCTGTCCTGCGGTTTGGAAAAGAGGAAGGGAACGAATGAAGTCATTGAAACTGCGCGCTGCTTTTTTGCTGCTCCTGCTCGTCGGCAGCATCGTACTCGCCTTGGGGTTCGGCTCGGTGACGCTGCCGACCGATACGCTTTTCTCCGAGGTATCTGCCGCCTTTGCAGGGGAAACCTCGAAAAACGCGATGATCCTCTTCGACATCCGTCTGCCTCGCATTTTATTCGCCGTGCTCGCCGGCGCTGCCTTGGGGCTTACGGGGCTTTTGATGCAGACGGTTTCGCAGAACTACCTCGCCGATCCCTACATTCTAGGCGTTTCGGCGGGCGCGAGCACGGGGGCTGTCGTCTGCATCGTCTCGGGGCTGGCGCAGCAGCTTTTCGGCTATGGCATCTACATCGGCGCTTTTTTCGGCGCGGCGCTCTCGACAGCGCTCGTTATTTTTCTGACGGGACGGAGCGGCAGCCCTGTTCGCCTCGTACTCATGGGCATGGGTATCTCGGCGCTCTTTTCTGCCTTGACAATGCTCGCGATTTACGGCGCAAAGGACGAGGCGCAAGTCAGAAGCGCCATGTTCTGGCTCATGGGAAGTCTCACGGGCATTCAGTGGAAAGCGGTTCCCGTCATGGCGGCGGCGCTTGCGGCGCTCATGCTCTTTATCTGGCTTCTGCGCCACGAGCTTGACATCCTGCTGCTCGGCAAGGAGGAAGCGCGCCATCTCGGTATGTCCGTCATGCGTCTGCAGCGTCTCATCGTGCTCTTCTCGTCTGCCGTCGTGGCGATCGTCGTGGCGCTTTCCGGCATCATCGGCTTCGTCGGACTCATCATTCCACATGCGGCGCGTTTTTTCAGCGAGCCGAAGCACGGCGTGCTCCTGTGGTTTACGGCGCTTTTCGGCGGCATCGTACTCATCTGGGCGGATGTGCTCGCGAGGAGCGCCTTTCGCCCGGAGGAGCTTCCCATCGGCATCCTGACGGCAGGTCTCGGCGCTCCCGTATTCCTCTGGATCATCAGCCGCAAGTACGGAGGGTATTGATATGCTCTCGGTCAGGAATTTATCGTTTGCCGTCGGTGATAAAACGATTCTTCACGACGTATCGGTCAACTTTGCCGAAGGAAAAATCACGGCGATTCTTGGTGCAAACGGCTCGGGAAAAAGCACCTTGATGTCCTTCCTTGGGAAAAATCGCGCAGCTCCCGGGCACATCTTCCTCTGCGGCAAGGACATCAGCGGGATTCCGTCGCACGCCTACGCGCAGAGGGCGGCGATGCTGCCGCAGCAGCGCGAAACCATCGCCGATTTCACCGTTGAAGATGTCGTCGTCATGGGGCGCTTTCCCTATAAGCGGCAATTTCGTGACTATACAGAAGCTGATTACGAAATCGCCCAAAGCGCCATGCGCGAAGTCGGCATCGAGGTGATGGCGAGGCGGCGCATCGGCAGCATGTCGGGCGGGGAGATCCAGCGCGTCATGATCGCCAAGGTGCTCGCGCAGCGACCTGAACTCATCCTCATGGACGAGCCGACGAACCACCTCGACGTCCGATACAAGGTCGCACTCATGAACACGCTGCGCACCTACGGCGGCACGATCATCCTCGTGCTGCACGATCTGTCGCTCGCCGCGCAGTACGCCGACCGCGTCGTCGTCATGAAGCATGGGCGCATCCGCGAAGAGGGGGATACCGCCGACGTCATGCGCACCGAGCTCTTAGAAGAGATTTTCGGCGTACCCTTCGTGCGCTTTGAAAAAGATGGTCGCGTCTATTTGAACTATTAAAGAAATACGGATTTATGCGACTCGTCCAATGTGTACGGATTTTTATTCGGCAAAGAAAGGCGTCTTTATATCGCAGCAAATGCTGCGGCAGAAATATATGAAGGAGGTTTTCATTTTATGAAACAATGGCTGAAAAGAGCGGCGACCGTAAGCATCGCCGCGCTGCTCCTCGCGTCACTCGCAGGCTGCGGCGGCGACGCGAAAAAAGCGACGGAAAAGACCGAGGGCTATCCTGTGTCGTGGACACAAACGCTCAACGGGCAGGAGACGACCGCCTCTGTGGAAAAGGCGCCGAGCCGCGCCATTTCAATGTCGCAGGCGACGACGGAAATGATGCTCGCGCTCGGACTTGAGGACAAGATGGTCGGCACAGCGATGAAGGAAGAGGACATCTATCCGCCGCTGCAAACAGCGTACGACAAGGTCAAAGTGCTGTCGGAGAAGTGGCCGTCCTACGAAACTTTCATGGCGGAAAAGCCTGATTTTGCGACAGGCTGGGAAGTTCCCTTCACGAAACGCGGTATCCCCGCCGATTCGATCACTGCGCAAGGCGTACCGATCTACATCCCGTCCTCGATGCAAAAGCTCGATGCAGATCTCGACACCGTATTCGACGATATGCAGAAGCTCGGAGCCATCTTCGGCGTCGAGACGAAAGCACAGGAATGGGTCAACGGACAGAAGAAAATCCTCGTCGCTGTGCAGGAGAAGATCAAAGATCTGCCGAAAAAGCGCGTGTTCATCTATGATGCATCCGACGGCAAACCCTTCACCGCCTACAAGGGATACACGACGAATATCCTCAAGCTCATCGGCGCAGAAAATGTCATGGCGGATGCCGGCGTAGATAAGACGTGGGCAGCCGCGACATGGGAAAGCGTCGTCGCCGCCGACCCCGAGTACATCATCATCGCCGACTACAGCAACGGCATAAGAAACGACGACGATTTCCAGCAAAAGGTTGCCGCCATTAAGGACAATCCGCAGCTCGCGAATGTCAAAGCCGTCAAAGAAAACCATTTCCTCAAAGTGAAACTTTCGGAAATCACCCCGGGCGTACGCACCGTCGAAGCGCTCAAACGTCTCGCCGAAGAGATTCACGGCATTCGGCTCCAATAAATCTCTTCCCTAAGCAGACAATGGGCGGCAGTGTGATCTTATAATAGCAGCAGTAAGTTTAGCCCCGAGGCTTCGGCTTCGGGGCTGATTTTTGTATGAAATACACGCACAAACGTCCAATTTGTTGACACTGTGCGACGCCCTTACAGAAGCCTAGTCAATCGCTCTGCGCCTTCGGCTTGAGCGATTGGGGCTTCATGGTAAGAACAATAAAAAAGACGCCGCACCGATTCCAGCGAATCGGTACGGCGCCTTTTGCTATAGAAATCCCGGATACGCTCATTCGTATGTTCCTGCAAAGATCTTTTCGGCGGGGCCTGTCATGTAGATGTGATTGTTCGCTGCCCATTCGATTTGCAGCTTGCCGCCGTCAAGTTCGATTTCCGCTTCCTTTCCCGTGCGTCCCGCGAGTGCGGCGGCGACAAGCGTCGCGCACGATCCTGTGCCGCAGGCGAGTGTTACGGCTGCGCCGCGCTCCCAGACGCGCATACGGATGTGCGTGCGGTCTTTGACTGTGGCAAATTCGACATTCGTCTTTTTCGGGAAGCGCGCATGGCTTTCGAGTGCAGGACCGAGTTTTTCGATCGGCACGCGATCTGCGTCATCGACAAAAATGATACAGTGCGGGTTGCCCATCGAAACGCATGTCATGGAAAGCGTTTCGCCTGCAGCTGTAATGGGCTGTTCGATGACATGCGCCGAGCCGAACCCCTCGACGGGAATGCGATCCGCCGCGAGGATCGGCTCGCCCATATCGACGCATACGCCTCTGAGCCTGTCGTCTGCAAAATGCAGGCGCGGTACAAGGATGCCTGCGCCCGTTTCAACGGTAAACGACGCCTGATCGCTCAAGCCTTCGTCATGCACAACGCCCGCAAAGCAGCGGATGCCGTTGCCGCACATTTCGGCTTCACTGCCGTCTGCGTTCAGGATGCGCATACGAAAATCTGCCTTTTCCGACGGCAGCACGAGGATCAGCCCGTCTGCACCGATGCCGTAGTGACGGTCACAGACCTTCTCCGATAGTGCAGCGAGATCGTCCTCGGCAAGCCGCTCGGCAAAACCGTTCACAAGGATGAAATCGTTGCCGCAGCCCTGCCACTTCGTAAAGGAAAACGCCATACTTTTACCCCCAAGAGTGTTTTGCAAAGAACGACCAGAAGGAAGCGCCGAAAGCGTTGCCTTTCCGATAGCTTTCTTCGAGTACGCGTGCCTCGGTCGCCATGCAGTTTTCCCTTATTTTAGCGAAGAACGAGCGTTTTGCCAAGTCCTGTTTGCCTGTGACGGCTCCATGTATTGCCGACCGACCGCGTCTTTTTTCTGCATTCATAACGATTCTCCTTTGCATATACCCCTATTGGTATGTTTCATTATACATGTATGGGTATATGTTGTCAAGCGAAGGCGTTCAGCCGTCACGCTCGGCGCCATGATGCCCTTTCCCGTCCCTTTTCTGCAATGACATCATCCGAGAGGCATGCTGTACGATGTTCTCACGTTAGCCAATCGGTCTTCGCCTTCGGGCGTGACTTCTTGGGATTTCATGGAAATCTGGGATCTGCTCTTAAGATAATTTGCTAAAATTTCGATTAAATTGTATCGTAGATTTTTGTCTTTTGCTGCTGAAAAGAAAAGGAGTTCACGATCAATTTGCGTGACAAGTATCGGGTATTGCTATGTTTAGTCAAAAGCAATGATGAAGCAAGGTTGGAAACAAAAGAGAGCTTGCTGAAACTGATGATGCAGCAGCTTGCTGATCTGCAAAAGCAAATGATAGAAACCCTAAAAAATGATGCGAATAAAAGCGATCGGAAAAATGATTTGAGCGGCGGGCATTTCCACTTTGGTACGACAAAGGCGTCGAATCTGCTCAATGGCGAAACAGAGGACGGCAGCGATGCAGCGAGCGCGTCTTATTTGATTGCGATCGGCGGATCATCTCCTGAGCAGACAGGAGAGGGCGATGCGCTTGCACGGGAAACGGAGCATCTTGCTAATCGCATCCTGCGTGACTTCGATGATGCGACGGATACGATGCTCAATAAGTTCCGACTGGAAAATCCGCTGACGATTGAAAATGGAAAAAAAGTCATATCTTCGATGCAGCTTAATATTATACAATTCCGCGCTACGCAGGCATACGCGGTAGAAACGCCCCCTGCACTGCATGAGAGCGATGCGACAGACGATGCAGCCGCGCCGATTTATGGAATCGGCGCCGGGGATATGAAACATGTTTCTCAGCAAAATAGTCGTTCGACCGCGCACTTCCTTAGAAAAAATGGTAAACGACAAATTAATATCAAGGCATAGCTGTACACGCACTTGTGCAGGAGCTATGTTTATTCGTGTTGCATGAACTGCGGCGAGACTGAATGTATTCATTATTTGTGTGTATCAGGAAAACGCTGCGAAAAGATTTTTGAGGGGGATGATTCGCATGGCGATTGCAGGACCGGCACAACCGACTGCGCCGACGCCGCCGACTGTGCCGGGATTTGCGGGTGCATCCGAGGCGGTCGGCGGGCTGCCGGACTTCGGCGCATCGGGACAGGCGGCGGTCGAGGGCGCACAGGAGAGAGCCGCTGCCGCCGTGCAGACGGGGCAGGATGCAGCGGCGAATGCACGCGCAGCAGGCGAGCGGCTCATGGGTGCGCCTGAGCGAAAGACGACGGGGGCGGGCGCAGAACAAGACGGCGCTGCAAAGGGAAAGCTTGAGCAAACGCCGACAAATGCCGCAGCCGATACGGGCGGCGCGAAGAGCCAAGCGACTGTATCCGAGGCGGCGAAGCTGCCGCCGGCGGCTCAAGCGGCGCAAACGGAGCATACGAGCATGACAGGCAGCGAGACGCGCACGGTAAGTACATCGCCAGCCGAGGAGCCGCAGGGGTTCGACATGCTGCACTTGGCGCTCGTCGCCGTTCTTTTGGCCGCTATCGCAGGTGTTTTCGCCTATGCGTTCTTGCGCCGCAAAAAGGACGCGCCGACGCCCGCGATGCGTGCCGCGCGTGAGGCGGAGCTTCTGGCAGAGCTTGAAACGATCCGCGCCGCGCGTGAAAAGCGTGAAGCTGATCGCGCCGCCGCCGTCGCCGCCGCAGGGCTTTGTGCCATCGCCGGTGATTGGACACGCGGCGCAGCAGGAACGCAAGCGGCGGACGGCACAGGCGAAGCGGCGGGCGCAGCACGCGATGCGGCTTCGGCAAGCGCAGGCGCGGCGAAGATGCCGCCTTCGACGGATACAGCAGCCGCCGCACCGGACACCTCGATGCTCGCATCGCTTTCGGAGGCGCTTGCCGCCTTTCGCGAAGCGAGCGGTATGATGGATGATGGAGCGCGTGCGCAGGCGGTGGAAGAAGCGCGAAAAGCCACGCGCATCGCGGAGATTCGCCAAGACCGCGAAGGGAAGAAGGATGGCGAGCACGGCGGGTTCGAAATTCGGATCTAAGGAAGCATGGCGACAAGCCTTTTGCCGTGAGTGCCTTGCCTATGCTATAATACAAAGATACGAAAAGATTTTGCGGCAGGCGCTCCCTGCCGATGGGAGGACGCAGTCATGCTGGACATCAAATTTGTCAGGGATCATATCGACGAGGTGCAGGCGATGCTCGAAAAGCGCTGCAACGCACTGAATCTGAGCGGCTTCAAGGAGCTTGAGGAGAAGCGCCGCACGCTCCTGCAGGAGGCGGAAGAACTCAAGGCGCGGCGCAACAGCGTGTCGAAGGAGATCGGCGCGAAGAAGAAGCAGGGCGAGGACGTCGCGGCGATCTCCGCCGAAATGCGCGAGGTCGGCAAAAAGATCGCCGATCTCGACGCTCGGACGCGCGAGGTGGAAGACGAGCTGCACACCATCCTCCTGAACATCCCGAACATGCCGAAGGACGACGTGCCCGTCGGCAAGGACGACACGGAGAATCCCGAGGTGCGTCGCTGGGGCGAGCCTCGAACGTTCAGCTTTGAGCCAAAGGCGCACTGGGATATCGGCGCCGATCTCGAAGTCCTTGATGCCGAGCGTGCGGCGAAGGTCACGGGCGCACGCTTCACCTTCTACAAGGGACTCGGCGCGAGGCTCGAACGAGCCTGCATCAACTTCATGATGGATCTGCACGCGACAAAGCACGGCTACACGGAAATGCTCGCGCCTTACATCGCGAACGAGGCGAGCATGATCGGCACGGGACAGCTGCCGAAGTTCGCCGAAGACATGTTCAAACTCGAAGGCCTCGACTATTACCTCGTGCCGACGGCGGAAGTGCCGACGACGAACTACCACCGCGACGAAATCCTCGACGGCAGGAAACTGCCCGAGCGCTACACGAGCTACACGGCATGTTTCCGCGCAGAAGCCGGCAGCGCGGGGCGCGACACGCGCGGCCTCATCCGTCAGCACCAGTTCAACAAGGTCGAGCTGATCAAGTTCACGAAGCCTGAAGACTCTTGGGATGAACTTGAAAGCATGGTCGATGCGGCGGAAGATGTGCTGCGCCTTTTGGAGATTCCCTATCACGTCGTGCTGCTCTGCACGGGCGACATGAGCTTCACGTCGGCAAAGACCTACGACATCGAAGTCTGGATGCCCGCGCAGAACACCTACCGCGAGATCTCCTCGTGCTCGAACTGCCTCGATTATCAGGCGCGCCGCGCGAACATCAAGTTCCGCCGCGAGCCGAAGGCGAAGCCCGAGTTCTGCCACACGCTCAACGGCTCAGGGCTTGCCGTCGGGCGCACGGTCGCGGCGATCCTCGAAAACTATCAGCAAGAAGACGGCTCCGTGCGCGTACCGAAGGCGCTCGTGCCGTATATGGGCGGCGTAGAAGTCATCGAAAAGCCGTGAGGGAACGGCACGACCATCAAAGCGAAGGGGGCTTTCCCATGAGCAAGCGTGCCGTCCGGGCTGAAATTAGTCTCGAAGCGATCCGGCACAATTACCGCGTGATTCGCGAGGCGCTCTGTGGCGGTGCAAAGCTCTGCGCCGTCGTCAAGGCGAACGCTTACGGGCACGGCGCCCTCGCCGTCGCGAAGGAGGCGATCGCGGCGGGCGCGGCGTACCTCGCCGTCGCCACGCTCTCAGAAGCCGCCGAGCTTCGCCGCGCGGGGATTGGGACGCCGCTCCTCGTCCTCGGACTCATCGACCCTCTGGAAGTCGCCGAAGCTGTCGCCCTCGATGTGACGCAGACCGTCGCGAATCTCGCGCTCGCCGAAGCCATTTCCGCCGAAGCCCTCGCGCAGGAAAAGACGGTGAAGCTGCACCTCGCCATCGACACGGGCATGGGGCGCATCGGCTGCACGAGCGAAGAGGCGCCCGCGCTTGCGCGTGATATCGCCGCGCTGCCGAATATTGAGCTGGAGGGCGCGTTCTCCCACTTCGCTATGGCAGACGTCCGAGACAAGGCGCACGCCAGAGGGCAGCTTGCGCTCTTTATGCGTGCCGCAGAAGCCATAGAAGCGGCGGGCGTGCATCTGAAGTTGCGCCATATCGCTGAGAGCGCGGCGATCCTCCAAATGCCTGAAGCGCATCTCGACATGGTGCGTGCGGGCATCATTCAGTACGGCATGTATCCGAGCGAAGAAGTCGCGCGCGCCGTCTGCGAGAAGTCGCCGCTTCGCCCCGCGATGGCGCTCAAGGCGCGTGTGTTGTTTCTCAAGGACGTGCCCGAGGGCTTTGCCATCGGCTACGGCTGCACATGGTGCGCGAAGCGAAAGAGCCGCATCGCGACGCTCCCCCTCGGCTATGCCGACGGCTACATCCGCGCCCTCTCGGACAAGGCGCACGTCGAAATCGAAGGCAAAGCGGCTCCCGTCGTCGGACGCATCTGCATGGATCAGTGCATGATCGACGTCACCGATATCGAAGGCGTTGCAGAAGGCACGGAAGTCACGCTCTTCGGCTCTGCGACGCTCACTGCCGACGATGTCGCATCATGGCTCGGCACGATCAACTACGAGATCCCGTGTCTCATCGCGCCGCGCGTACCGCGCGCGTATGTCTGAAAGATACACGCACAAAGCGGCGTGCAAATCGGGGCGACGTTATTTTATCAACGATTCCTATACCATATTTTGATATCGTCGGCAAAGCATAAGAATAGCCGCCCTCGGTTTCCTAAACCGAAGGCGGCTTTCTTTGATGAAACGCCGATGGGGACTGACCGTTTGCCGGCAGTACCTTTTCAGCTCTATCAGACGTCAGCTTTTGCGGTACGTTGATGCGGCTAGTCAGACGCATTGGCGTACCGCATTTTCATTTTGATTCCTTGACTTGTGCAAACGCTTTTTCCGACGCTGCGATCGTGCGGTCGATGTCCTCGTCCGTGTGGGCGAGTGATAGAAAGAGCGTCTCGAACTGCGAGGGAGCGAGGTAGATGCCTTGTTCAAGCATGGCGCGGAACCAGACCTTAAAGGCTTCTTGATCGCAGGCGACGGATGCAGCATAGTCTTTGACTGCGTTCTCGCTGAAGAATATGCTGAACATCGAGCCGGCTTGGTGCGCCTGAATCTTGACGCCCGCTTCGCGTGCGGCGGTCTCCATTCCGAGGACGAGTTTCTTCGTCTTCAGCGTGAGCGCACGGCTCGCGTCGGCTTCTCCCGGCTCCGGCTCTTTCAAGATGATCTTGAGCGTTTCGATGCCCGCCGTCATGGCAAGCGGATTGCCCGAGAGCGTGCCCGCCTGATAGACGGGACCTGCGGGCGCGATCTGCTCCATGATGTCGCGCCTGCCGCCGTACGCCGCGCACGGCAGACCGCCGCCGATGATCTTGCCGAGGCAGGTGAGATCGGGCGTGATGCCGTACGCCGCCTGTGCGCCGCCCAAGGAGGCGCGGAAGCCGCACATGACCTCGTCGAAGATGAGGAGTGCGCCGTGCTTTTCGGTCAGCGCGCGCAAGGTGTCGAGGTAGCCGTTTTCCGGCAGGACGCAGCCCATGTTGCCCGCGACAGGCTCGACGATGATGCAGGCGATGTCTTTGCCATGCTTTTCCATGACGCGCGTGATGGTGTCCGGGTCGTTGAATGGCACGGTGATCGTGTCCTTGGCGACGCCCTCGGTCACGCCGGGACTTGACGGCACGCCGAAGGTCGCAAGCCCCGAGCCGGCATCGACGAGCAGGCTGTCGCTGTGCCCGTGGTAGCAGCCGACGAACTTGACGATCTTCGAGCGTCCCGTGAAGCCGCGTGCAAGGCGCAGAGCGCTCATCGTCGCTTCCGTGCCCGAGTTCACCATGCGCACGAGCTGCATGGAAGGATATGCCTGTTGTACGAGGCGCACGAGGTCGGATTCGAGCGTCGTCGGCGCGCCGTAGCTCGTGCCGCGTGCGGCGGCGTCAGCCAGTGCGCTTACGACGGCGGGATGCGCGTGTCCGGCGACGAGCGGACCCCACGACAGCACATAGTCGACGTACTCGTTGCCGTCGATGTCGAAGATGTGCGCCCCTTCGCCGCGCGCGATAAAGGGCGGATTGCAGTCGACGTTTTGATAGGAGCGCACGGGGCTGTTGACGCCGCCCGGCATGAGGGTTTTCGCTTCATCGAAGGCGTTTGCGGATTTTTCCAAGTTCAGCATATCTTGCTCCTTTTTTAACCTTGCAGCCACTTCGCCGCGTCGATTGCGTGGTAGGTGATGATGATGTCGGCGCCCGCGCGCTTCATGCCTGTGAGCGTTTCGAGCACGATGCGCTTTTCGTCGATCCAGCCGTTCGCCGCAGCCGCCTTGACCATCGCGTATTCGCCGCTGACGTTGTAGACGGCGACGGGGCGGTCGATGGCGTCGCGCACGCGGCGCACGATGTCGAGGTAGGCGAGCGCGGGCTTGACCATGATGATGTCCGCTCCCTCGGCGAGGTCGAGCGCGACTTCTTTCATCGCCTCGCGTGCGTTGGCGGGATCCATCTGGTAGGCGCGGCGGTCGCCGAAGGAGGGCGCGGAGTCCGCCGCATCGCGGAAGGGGCCGTAGTATGCCGAAGCGTATTTGACGGCGTAGCTCATGATGGAGACATGGGAGAAGCCGGCTTCGTCCAAAGCTTCTCGCAGGGCGGCGATGCGTCCGTCCATCATGTCGGACGGCGCGACGATGTCGGCGCCGGCTTCCGCCTGGCTGACCGCCGTCTTGGCAAGGAGCGGCAGCGTCGCGTCGTTGTCGACTTCGTGGCCGCACAGTTTGCCGCAGTGGCCGTGCGACGTGTACTGGCAAAGGCAGACGTCGCCGACGACGGCAAGCTCCGGCTCTGCCTGCTTGATGGCGCGGATCGCTTGCTGCACGGGGCTTTTCGCGTCCCATGCCGAGGAGCCGATCTCGTCCTTGTACTCGGGCAGGCCGAATACTTCGACGGCGGGAATGCCGAGTGCGGCGAGTTCTTTCGCCTTTTGGGCGGCGCGGTCGACGGAGAGGTGGAAGCAGCCCGGCATACTGGGGATTTCATCCTGAATGTTCTCGCCGGGCACGACGAAGATGGGGTAGACGAAATCACGGACGGAAAGATCCGTCTCGCGCACCATAGCGCGAATGTTCGCCGTCCTGCGCAGGCGGCGCGGACGAAGGGTTTGCTTCAGCATAACAGCATCTCCTTGATGGTTTCGATGAGTCCTTTGATCGTGTATTCTTTGGCGACGGCGGCGGGCTTTATGCCGAGCGCTTCGCACGTCTTCGCCGTGATGGGGCCGATGGCGACGCACTTGACATGCTGCAAAGGCTCTGCGCCGCCGAGGATGGCGCAGAGGTTCTTTGCCGTCGAAGAGCTTGTAAAGGTCACGATGTCGATCTCGCCGCTCGTGAGTTTTTTTGCGAGCGCTGCGCCGTCGGCTTCTGCCTGCTTTGTGCAGTAGGCGGCGGCTACATCGACTTCTGCGCCGAGCGCCTTGAGGCTTTCGGGCAGCACTTCTCTCGCTTCTTCGGCGCGTGCGAGGAGGACGCGCGTGCCGCTCGTCACTTCGCCCTTGAGCGCGTCGACGACGGCTTCGGCGCGGTATTCGCCGGGCACGCAGTCGGCACGGACGCCGCAGGCGGCGAGCGCGGCGGCCGTCGCAGGACCGATGGCGGCGACTTTGGCGCGGGCGAGGGCGCGTGCATCCTTTTCCGCGGCGTCAAGCGCGCGGAAGAAATGCTCGACGCCGTTCGCGCTCGTGAAGATCAGCCAGTCGTAGTCGGCGATATGAGCGATGGCGGCGGTGAGCGCCGCGCCGCCGTCGGAAGGCGCTGCGATGCGGATCGCGGGCACTTCAAGGCACGCGGCGCCGAGCGCTTCGAGGCCTTCGGTGAGCTTCGAGGCTTGGGCGCGTGCACGCGTCACGAGCACGCGCTTGCCGAAGAGCGGACGCTTCTCGGGCGCGTCGAACCAGCGCAGCTTTTCGCGATAGCGTACGACGTCGCCGACGAGGAAGATGGCGGGCGGCTTGAGTCCGGCTCGCGCCACATCGTCGGCGGCGTTTTCGACGGTCGTCACGAGCGTCTCCTGCTCGGGGCGCGTGCCCCAGCGGATGACGGCGGCGGGCGTATTGCCGGCGCGGCCGTGGCGCATGAGTTCGGCTGTGATGGCGGGAAGGTTTCCGACGCCCATGAGGAAGACGAGCGTATCGACGCCCGTCGCGAGTTTCTGCCAGTCTAGCCCTGAGACTTCCTTCGTCGGATCTTCGTGCCCCGTGACGACGGCGAAGGAGACGGCGTCGCCGCGGTGCGTGACGGGGATGCCCGCATAGGCGGGCACGGCGATGGCGGATGTCACGCCCGGCACGATCTCAAACGGCAGCCCGTTTTCCGCCAAGAGCAGCGCTTCCTCGCCGCCGCGCCCGAAGACAAAGGGATCGCCGCCCTTGAGACGCACGACGCATTTTCCTTCGCGCGAGAGCTTGACGAGGAGCTTCGAGATGTCTTCCTGCTTCATCGCGTGGTTGCCCGCGCTTTTTCCCACGTAGATGCGCTCGGTCTCTTCCGGCACGAGGGCGAGAATGCGGCTGTCTGCGAGGTAGTCATAGACGACGGTGTCGGCATGTTCCAGACAGACGCGTGCCTTGATCGTCAAAAGCCCGGGATCGCCGGGACCGGCTCCGACAAGATATACCATAGTTCCTCCTTATAAAGCAAAAGCACGATACAGGATATTTTACCGTTTTCGAATCGGCGAGCTGTCTGTCCGCACTTTTCTATTTCTGCAGCAAGCCGAGTTCCTGCAAGATCTCTTGACCGCCCACGGCGAGCAGTTCTTCGGCGAGTGCGCAGCCGATCTTTTCAGCATTCAGGGCGCTGCCCGCCTTCTTTTTGCGATAGATGCGCTCTCCGTCGATAGAGGCGATGACCGCCTCTATCTCAAGCGCCGCACCCGCAGCTTCGGCATAGACGCCGACGGGCACCTGGCAGCCGCCCTCGATGCGTGCGAGGAAGGCGCGTTCTGCCCGCGCCGCCGCACACGTCGCTTCATCGTTGAGAAAAGCGACGATGGCAAGCGTAGCCGCATCGTCCGCACGCACTTCGATGGCGAGTGCGCCCTGCCCGACGGCGGGCAGGCAGATCTCGCGCGGCAGAACCTCGGTGATGCGGTCATGGAAGCCCAAGCGCTTGAGACCCGCGACAGCGAGGACAATAGCATCGAAGTTTTCCTCTTCGAGCTTCTTGAGGCGCGTATTCACGTTGCCGCGCAGGCTGACGATTTCAAGATCGGGCCGCTCGGCGAGGATTTGTGCGCGGCGGCGCAGGCTCGACGTGCCGACCTTCGCGCCTTGGGGAAGGTTCGCGAGCGTTTGATAGCGCGGACTCACGACGGCGTCGCCGGGGTCGAAGCGCTCGGTCACGGCGGCGAGCGTGAGCCCTTTGGGCAGTTCCGTCGGCATGTCCTTGAGGCTGTGCACAGCGAGGTCGATTTCGCCCGCGAGCATCGCCTGCTCAAGCTCCTTCGTGAAAAGTCCCTTGCCGCCGATCTTCGCCAACGGCGCGTCGAGCACGCGGTCGCCCTTCGTCGTCATGCGCTTTTGTACGACATGAAGCTCCGGGTATCTCTCCCGGAGCTTCTTTTCTACATAGTCCGCCTGCCAGAGCGCAAGCTTACTGCTGCGCGTACCTATAACGATGGTGTCTTTCTTCACAAGTTCCCGTCTCCCCTATCGTATCAAGCTTGAAGAGGCTTCGCATCGCCTCGATGTAGAATGCCTCGTCCGCCGTTCCCGCCGATGCGTTGAGCTTCATCATCGGCGTGCGCAGGATCTTTCGGACGATCATGCGCGTCATGTGGTCGACGGCACGCTGCTGCTCCTCCGTGAGTTCGGGCAGCTTCGTGTGCGCACGCTGCATCTCACGACATCGGATGCGCTCGCAGCGCTCGGAAAGGAGCGCCATCAGCGGGCGGCACGAGAGGTATTGGAAACGCTTCTCGATGGCGTCGATCTCATCCTCGACGATGCGCTCGGCTTCGACCGCCTCCTGCCTGCGCTCCTCCATGTGATCGTCGACGACGGCTTCCAAGGCATCGATGTTGAAGAGCTTCACGCCCTTGATCTCCTCGACCTCGGGATCGACGTCGCGCGGCACGGCGATGTCGATGAATACGAGCGGCTTACCCTTCCTCTGCGTCATGAGGTGGCGCGTCTCCCACGCTTTGACGACATAGTGCGGCGCACCCGTCGAGGTCACGACGACGTCGACGTCCTCCGCCGTTTCCATCGCGCGCTCAAACGGCACGGCTTTACCGCCGAAACGTGCGGCGAAAGCCTCAGCCTTTTCTATGTGGCGATTTGCGACGTAGAGCTTCTTCGCGCCGTGCGAGACGAGATGCTCCGCTGTCAGTTCCGCCATTTTGCCCGCGCCGAAAATCAGGACGCTCGATTTGTCGAGCGTGCCGAAGATGTCCTTCGCCAGTTCGACTGCCGCGTAGCTGACGGACACGGCGCTCCATGCGATGCGCGTCTCCGTGCGCACGCGCTTTCCCGTCGCAATCGCGCGATGAAACAGCGTGTTCAGCACCGTGCTCGTCGCGTGACCTTCGAGCGCGAGCGCGTACGCCTGCTTGACCTGCGAGAGAATCTGCCCCTCGCCCAAGACGAGTGAATCGAGACTCGATGCCACGCGAAAGAGATGCCGGATGCAGTCCTCATCCTCATGCGCGTAAAGGTACGCATCAACGTCCTCGTCGTTTCCCGTGAGATCGAAGAAAAAGCGGCGCACGGCTTCAGCCGCGTGCGCTTCGTCCGCTGTCACCGCGTAAATCTCGCTGCGGTTGCACGTCGAAAGCACGACCGCTTCCAACAACTCTGCATACTCCGCCAAATGCTGGAACCCCTTGCGGATGGCGTCCTTCGAAATAGAAAACCGCTCGCGCACCGCCACGGGCGCCGTCTTATGATTCAGTCCCAAAACCATCAAGTGCATGTCTTACCTCTGCCTCCGCCTCATCAAGTCTGCCTGCTTCCACCAAATCTAAAAGCTGTTCCGAAAGAGCCGTGCGCCAAAAATCCTCGCGAGCGCGGCTCCCTTTTATGCGTGTTTTCGCATCTTCGCGAAGATGCGAAAGCCGTTCGAGCCACGCGCCCCAACTTGCGCCTAAGCGAGCGGCGAGGCGCTTCTTCAGCGTGCGGGCGAGTGCGGGTGATGCGCCGCCCGTCGATATCGTGACGAGAAGATCGCCGTCGCGCAAAGCTGCCGGCAGAAAGAAGTCGCAAAGCTCGGGCGCCGTCGCGTCGTTGACGAGTGCGCCTGCTTCTTTCGCCGCTTTGCCGAAAGCGGCGTTCACCATAGGGTCGTCCGTTGCGCAAAAAACGAGTCGAGGAGCAGTCTGCGACGCGAACACATCCGCTGCCGCACGCCGCTTCAGCCAAGCGATGCGCCCAGCCGCCGCCAGCGTCGCCAACGATGGCGCAAGCTCCGGCGCGACAACCGTCACAGCGGCTCCCGCCGCCAGAAGCCCGAGCGTCTTTCGATGCGCCACCGCCCCGCCGCCCGCGACGAGCGCGGCTTGTCCTTCGATGCGCAGATGAATCGGATACATCGTCAAAGCGGGCGCAGCTCCTTTCCTCTTTAGGACAGCGCAAATATCCGCACAAAGGATGTTTGCGCGTGCAGGTTATGAATCGGATTCACTTTTCACTATCCGCTTTCATTATATCGTATAGGCATGAAAAAAAAAAGCCCTGCCGGAAAGTTTTTGCGGGGCTTTGCGGAAGGCTCGGCAGGCGGTCCTATGACTATGTATACAAATAAGACAGCAATAGCAAGAATGCACAGAAAATTGTTTGGTATCTTTCTCTCTGGAAATGATTTTTGTTTGTCCGTAGTATGCACACAAATTATTTGCAATATATAAAAAAAGTAGCAGGACTTTTAGACTTTTCGGAGAAGTATTTCTTTGAAATTTTGTTGGCATATTTCCAAGGAAGCTCGAATTTCCTAAGTATCGAAGCAGTACTGCGCAAAGGAGAACTTCTCGTCTTTGCATCAAATGAGAATATTTTTCCTCAGTGGATATTTCGGGATGCACTGATAAATTCAGTCGCCGATCTTCATGAACAATGCCAACTGTCGCCAGACGCAGGATGCGTCAGAAGGAGGAACTGGATCATGGATGCAGGAAGCTTAAAGACAACGGTTCGCGGGAGGGGCATAGGCTTTCAAATCAATGCAGTGAACGCCGTCGGCATAGCCGTCATGCTCACCATCGTCACCACCTTCATCGCTTACATGAGCTTTGAAGCGCTGATCGACGCCGGCAAGCGTGAGACGATGCTCGAAAACAAGCAGATCGCCTATCAGATCGAACAGCGCTACGGGCGCACCGTGCGCATCGCCAGCCGCATCGAGAGAAGCGTGCAGCAGCAGCTCTCTGTCGCGCCACCCGAGGGCAGCGCCGATGCGATCACAGCTATGCTGATCGACGAGATGTCCGAAAATGCCGGCATTCGCTCCGTTTCCGTTATTCTTGAATCTTCTGCGGGAACCGAGGCATTGAATATTTATGTCGATAACGAGGGCAAGATTGGCTCGGTACAGGGCGCCTTGCAGAGCGAGTGGTACAAGACCGCGAAGAATACGGGCAAGCCGCTCCTCACAGAGCCGTCGAAAACGCAGAATGGGAAGCTGGTGGCGCGCTACGTTCTGCCGATTGAAGTAAACGGGCGGATCATCGGCGTTGCCTGCGCGAACATCAGCTTGTCGGAGATTCAGCAGTATGTTGAAGGATTAAGCAAGAACGAAAATTACTACGGCGTATTCACGCATCAAGGCAGCATCATGGCGCATGGACTGAATGCGGATTTTATCTTGAAAAGATTCTATGATTTCTTCCCGATGACCGATGCAGAAGTTGCTGAGGCTTTTGATGAGAGCACGGTCACGACCATCGATCACACATCGTCGAGCACAGGCGCAGACTCGGTCTTTTGCTTCTATCCCATGCACCTCGAAGGAGTGGAAGCCGAGTGGATGATCTTTTCTTCGACGGAGCACGACGTCTTTACGGCATCGGCAAAGAAGATGGTCTTGTCCGCCGTTGCCATCGCAGTTGTTTGCTGCATCCTGCTGCTTGTATTCATGAGCTTCTTCGTTCAAAAGCGCATCGCCGCTCCCCTAGGCGATATCACGGGGGCAGTGGAGAAGTTCGCCCATCTCGATGTGCGTGCAGATGATTCGCGGGCGCACCTCAGGGAGCGCGGCGACGAGATCGGCACGATGGCGCGCAGCATTTCCGAACTTCGCAACAACCTGCGCTCGATCATCGACAAGATCAGCAACTCCTCACAGTCTGTCGCAGCGACGAGCCAAGAGCTGACGGCGACGGCGCAGTCCACGGCGGACTCGGCGCGTGATGTCGCCGCAGCGATTCGCAATATCGCCGACGGCGCGACGAGCCAGGCGCAGGACACACAGAACGCATCCATGCACATCGACGAAATCATGGTGCTCATGGATAACAATAAGGAGATCCTGCACCAGATCAACGAAGCGACGAACAACATTCGCCGCGAAAAGGACGAGGGCGCAGAAATCCTCACCCATCTCGTGAAGAAGTCCGAAGAGACGGCACGGGCAACGGAAGACGTCGCCCGCGTCGTCGAGGAGACGAACAAGAGCGCAGAGGACATCGAGAAAGCGAGTGAGATGATCCAGTCGATCTCCGCACAGACGAACCTTCTCGCGCTGAACGCTGCGATCGAGGCGGCGCGCGCAGGCGACGCCGGGCGCGGTTTCGCCGTCGTGGCAGAAGAGATCCGCACGCTTGCGGAACAGTCGAAGAGCTTCACCGACGACATCAGCGAGATCATCGCGGGCCTCAAGACAAAGTCGCAGGAGGCAGTCAATACGATGGCGGTTTCCAAGAAGCTGTTCGCCGAAACGCAGGAAAGTCTTGCCGAGACGCGCGGGAAGTTCCAGAAGATCACCGAAGCTGTCGATATGACCGCGAAGGTCATGGAGACGATGAATCGGTCTACAGACGATATCACCGCCAAGAACCACTCCATAGCGGAAGTCGTGCAGGGGCTTTCCGCGCTTGCGGAAGAGAATGCCGCGACGAGCGAAGAAGGAAACGCCGCCGTCGAGACGCAGACGCATTCCTTGCAGAACATTGCCGAAGCCAGCGAGGGGCTGGCAAGCGTCGCTATGGATCTCAACGCCGAGGTCGGCAAATTCAAGGTATAAAGGAAAGGCATCAGACATAAGAACAGCCCGACGGGAAAGTTCCCGTCGGGCTGCTTTTTTTATATGTTTCCTATACGATTCCCTGTGCGACCATTGTATCGGCGACATGGATGAACGCCGTGATGTTGGCGCCGGCGATGAGGTTGCCCTTCATACCGTACTTCTCTGCGTTCGTCTTTGCGTTTTTGTAGATGTTCTTCATGATGCCCTTGAGACGATTGTCGACTTCCTCGAACGTCCAGTGCAGGCGCTCGGAATTCTGGCTCATCTCAAGCGCGGAGACGGCGACGCCGCCGGCGTTTGCCGCTTTGGCAGGAGCGAAGAGAACGCCCTTTTCCAAGAGATATTCCGTCGCGTCGAGCGTCGTCGGCATGTTCGCGCCTTCGCCGACCGCCATGACGCCGCCCGCGACGAGAGCCTTGACGCCCTCGATGTCAAGCTCGCTCTGCGTCGCGCACGGCAGGGCGATGTCGCACTTGACCGTCCAGACGCCTTTGCAGCCCTCGTGGTACTCGGCGTTCGGCCGCTTTTCGACGTATTCCTTGATGCGGCCGCGGCGCACTTCCTTGATCTCCTTGACAAGCGCGAGATCGATGCCCGCAGGATCGTAGACGTAGCCGTTCGAATCGGAGCAAGTCACGGGCTTTGCGCCGAACTCGATCGCCTTTTCGATCGCATACGTCGCGACGTTGCCCGAGCCGGAGACGACGACGGTCTTGCCCTCTAGGCTCTTGCCGTTGTCTTCAAGCATCTCCTTCATGAAGTAGAGGAGTCCATAGCCCGTGGCTTCCGTGCGTGCGAGGCTGCCGCCGTAGCCGAGACCCTTTCCGGTGAGAACAGCGGAATCGAAGGAGTTGACGATGCGCTTGTATTGCCCGTAGAGGTAGCCGATTTCACGGCCGCCGACGCCGATGTCGCCCGCCGGCGTATCGACCATCGAGCCGATGTGGCGATAGAGTTCCGTCATGAAGCTCTGGCAGAAGCGCATGACCTCGTCGTCGCTCTTGCCCTTCGGGTCGAAATCCGAGCCGCCCTTGGCGCCGCCGATGGGAAGCCCCGTCAAAGAGTTCTTGAACGTCTGCTCGAAAGCGAGGAACTTCAAGATCGAGAGCGTCACGCTCGGATGGAAGCGCAGCCCCCCTTTGTAGGTGCCGACGGCGCTGTTCGCCTGCACGCGGTAGCCGCGGTTGACATGCACTTCGCCGTTGTCATCCTGCCACGGCACGCGGAACATGACGACGCGCTCCGGCTCGACCATGCGCTCAAGGATCTTGTGCTTCTTGTACTCGGGATGCTGCTCCAAGACAGGCACGATCGAGGTCAGGACTTCCTTGACCACGTTGTGATATTCCTTCTCCTGCGGATCCTTCTTCGCGACATAAGCGAGGATGTCCTCTACATACTGCTGCATTTCCGTCATGCGTGATTACCCCTTTGCGTTGAACTTTCATAAGAGAAAATTATCGTGTGCCGTAGCACGCATATATAATAACGCAAATGACAGGAAAAGTATACTGTTTTGCTAAGGTATTATGTATACATCGTTACAGGCAGGGGAGTGATTCTTTCGGATTCTATCTTGAAGCGGATGAAGCGAGCGGAAGGAGTCCTGCTCAAGTATGGTGAAAAAGGGACAAACATGTATATTTCTTGACTTTTGCAAATGCTTGCTTTAGGATGGATCGTAGGATGGTTGTTGTGTTATTTTTGGGAAGGAAGTTCATCTTATGGAAACGCCGCTGAAAAAGATGGAATCCGAGGCGGGGCATGTGGAGAAGAAGGCTGCCAATCTCGAGAAGGGCGCCGTGCAGGACAAGATGAAGGTCGTCGGATCGCTCGGATCCATTCTGTCCGTGTGCATGTATGTATCCTATATCCCGCAGATCATCGGCAATTTGTCCGGGCATCCGGGCGATTGGATTCAGCCGTCCGTCGCGTTCATCAACTGCACGATTTGGGTGACGTACGGCTTTTTCAAGCAGCAGCGCGATTGGCCGATCGTCATCGCCAATGCCCCGGGAATCGTATTCGGTCTGACCACCGCATTGACCGCGCTCCTCTGAGCCTCGGTGCATCGGCAAGGCTTTTATCTATCTGTGAAGGAGAAGTGAACCATGAAGCTCAGTGCAAGAAATCAGCTCAAAGGCAAAGTCGTATCCATCGAGAAAGGAGCCGTCAACGCCATTGTCGGCATCGAGATCGCAGGCGGCGACATCGTCACGGCAACGATCAGCATGGGATCCGTCGAGCGGCTCGGACTTGCCGTCGGCAAGGAAGCCTATGCTGTCATCAAGGCGACTTCCGTCATGGTCGGCGTGGACGACTGAACGCGCACAACAAGGGAGCATCTTTTTGTCAATATGGGAAAAAGTGTCTGAGGGGAAGCCGCAGGTTGGCGGCGATGCAGACAGAGGGAGCAGACGATGCGTTCGTCTGCTCCCTCTGTCGTTGCGGCGCGGCTGCCCGCGCTCAATGGTGACGCTCCACTTCAAAGCGCCAGATGCGCACATCGTCGTCGGCGGCGATGCCGCCCTTCTTGCGTGCGATCTTGAGCTGCTCTTCGACCGTGTCGACGCCTTCGAGGTCGGGCAGCAGAAGCCCCTTGCGGCCTCGCGCCTCGACGATGACGCCGTAGCGCTTCGGGTCGAGATCTTTCGCGGCGTCGTGAATCAGCTCAGGCTCTGTGAGCACATCGACGCTGTAGACGATGTCGGGCAGTTCGTCTTCTTTAAGCGGCGAGAAGCGCGGATCGTGGAGGGCGGCAGAGACGGCGTTGTAGAGGATTTCTTCGGCGACGTCCTTCTGCGTGGGCTGGAAGGTGCCGATGCATCCTCTGAGCTCGCCGTCTTTCTTAAGCGATACGAAGACGCCCGCACGCGCCTGCATTTCCTCGGGCAGATCGTCGGGAATTGCGGCGTACTGTCCCGTCACGACGAATTTCTCCACACTCTCTCGCGCGAGTTTCACATAGGCGTCTTCTGCCGCCTTGATGTCGTCGAGGGCGCGTCTTTGGGCGATTTCGTAACGCATACCGAAGTTGCGCTTCAAGTCCTCGCGCTTGACGACGAAGGAAAGAAGCCCGTAGCCGACGCCGAAAGTCCCTTGGTAGGAGAGCTTCTTGATCTTCAGTGATTGGCAGTCGAGCGCCCCCGCCATGACCCAGAAGGAGCGCAGACCGCACTCCGCCGCTTTCTTGGCGAGTGCGGGATCCATCTGCAGAAGCTTCAGGAATGTGCCCTCTTCGAGATACTTCATGCACGCCTTATCGAAGCGCGGTCCCTCGGCGGCGAAGCCGTAAGGCCCGTCGGGCGTGAGCTTGTGCGAGAGGTCGCCGCTCGCGATGAAGACGGTCTTGCGGTCAAGCTCCTCGGCGGTGCGTGCGATGCACATGCCGAAGCGGTAGTGGTCGAGCGGCGTCAGCCCCGAAAGCCCGACGCGCACGAGACGAAAGTTTTCCGTGTGCGGCTGCAGGAAGCGCAGAGGGATCATCGTGCCGTGATCGAGCGCCGCATTGCGCCCGCCCAGCGGTCCCGCATCGAGTCCGGCTTCGCTTGCGATAGTCGCGAGCGTCTTGGCGAACGCCGTGTCGTATTCGGCGCGCATTTCGACCTCGGGCGCGCCGAACTCGGCGAAGCTTCCCACGCCCTCGTCGCCCGGCGAGATATGGAAGTAGTCGGCATACATGACGGTGTGCGGACTCGCGACGACGACCGTATCCGGCTCGAAGGAAGCCGCTTCCTTCATCGCCCGCTCATAAGCGTTTATCGTCAGCTGAATCTTGCGCTCCTCGCCCTTGCCGATTTCCGGCAGAATGATCGGCGGATGCGGCACAGCATAAGCAGCCAGAATTGCCATATAGAAGACCTCCTCGAAGTACAGCATTTATTAAGGAAGCACTGATAAATTCAGCCGCGCCATCTTAGCGCAACTTTTTGCCCGCACTGTGCCCTCGATCATCCACATAGCTCTGGCTATGCGTCCGGGGTGCCTCCTTGTTCGGACGAAAAAATCTACGCCAATCTGACGAACTTCATTGTTATCAGCGATTCCTCAATAAAAAGCGCAGAAGGATTGCCCTGTCCTCTGCGCCTTCGTCTGTATCTCTGTGATTCCCTAGAAAAGGAAACGAACGCCTACATCGGCGCGCCACTTGTTATCCAGTGTTGCACCAAAATTCTTCGTGTATGTCCCATAGATATATGAGCTGTCGTTGAGTTTATGACTTCCGCCAAGCTCGACATCCACCCAAGTGTCCTTTAGGTCGATCTCTGTGCTGCTTGTCGGCTCGCTCGGCGCAGTGAATTTGCTCGTCATTGTGCCGCTGAACTCGTGCGCCAGTGCTATTTTCATAAAGATGTTGCTTCTTGGCGTGTCAGTGCCAATCCCGATGCCAATCCTGCCGACCGTGCTGTTAAATGCGTCCTGTTGAACGCGTATTTTCTTTCCTGCAACATTGGTCGGCGCATCGTAGTCCGCCCCATCCAAATGACCATAGGTCAGTTCTACACTCGGCTCGACGTAGAATCCGTTCTTTTCAGGAAGTTTTTTCCCATATTCCACGCTCAGAGAGAACCCGTGCGTTCCGTAGTCGCCATCCATGCGGTAGCCACTGTCGGTGTAGGCGCTGTACTCATTGTTCAGATGCGTGCCTTTCCCGATGATGTCGAGATACTGCCCGTCGTCTTTCTGCATACTCCCGTAGAATGCGATGCCGCTCAGTCGACCCTTCCCTGAACCGTTGCCGTAGGATGCACTAGATGTTCCGTACTCCAGTGCAATGCCGGTTGTCCAATCCTTCACCTTTCGATCGTATCCGAGCTGTGTAATACGGTAGTTCTGTCTGAGATTGAGATGCTCGTCCTCAACCTCTGTCTTGCCGCCCAGATATTTCACCCAGATGCCGTTTTCTGCGCTTCCCAGACGAAGATCGCCCATGCGGCGGCGCAGGTCGTTATTGTTTCCCATCCAAAAGATGGAAGAAGCTAGCATCGCGCTCTTTGCACCGCGTACCAACGGTGTCTCCTTTTCGAAGATCGGCGACGACAGTTTTGCCTGCCCGTCGGCGGCTTGATAATCGAGCTGCATCTTTGCCGCCGGGGCGATCAGACCGCCCTCCACAGCCGCGATTCCTCTCAGGTTCCGCTCCCCGTTGACATAGCCCGTATAAGAGAGCTTGCTTGCGAGTGCCTGCAAGCTTTTCTCCACTTCCGCCTTGTATTCCTCCTCGTTCAGGCTCTTGCCGACGGTCGGATTCTGTGCGGAGAGCGTTACCTGCGAACCTGTGGCGGCATGTTTGACGACGAAATTCCCTCCGACGAGACTGCCGTCCGCCGCACGACCATAATGCACCGCCTCATGACCGCTGTAGTTCTCTACGGTAATGGGGCGCGTGTCTTTTTGGTGGATGTGTCCGCGCTCCGCATCCGACGCGCCGCCGACAAGGTTCCTCACCTTGCTTCCTGTATAGAGATAGGTGTTTTTGTCCGCCCGGTTGGGAGCCGCCACGCGTTCTGCGCCGATCCACTGATTGTTCCAGACGGCACCGTTCTTCAGGTATATATCGACACCAGAGTGATGTTTGTTCTGTCCATTCTCGGCGAACTCGTTGAGAACACCGCCGGTCAGCTTCGACTTTGCCGTGGTCAGACCAATGGAGACGAAAGAGCCGTGTTTCTCCGGATTGGGATCCATGCCGTAGTTTTTGTTCAGCACCCCGAGGTTGCCATAAACATCCACGTCTGCTGTCCCCAGAGTCTTCCCATCGGCACCGGTATTCATGAAGACCGAGCCTTCTTCAGCGAGCATCGCATAGGTATCGGATGTGGTGAGTGCGTGCGTGACGATCTTGCCGCCGCGCACGGTGATGTATCCGTCCTTATTGGCTTGGAGTGCCACGCCAACAACATCCATATCCACGTTGCCGTTGATTGTGCATTTTGTATCCCCGTGCTGCTCACCGTACGAGAACCCGCCGTAGCCAGCATAGATACCACTCATATAGTAATGTGCGATATCCGAGGTGGACGATGATTTGCCTCGCGTGGCCGGATTTTTGTTTTTCACGACCATTTTCAAGTTGCCGTTAATCGTGAGATCTGCGCCCTCCAAGAGATACAGCCCCGTCACATTGTTGTACCACTGGCCGCCGCCGTTGCCGGAGACGTTGACCGTGACATCCTCATTCCATACTTCTTTTTGGTCGTCGTGCATCGTACGGCCGTAGGCTTTGCCGTTCGTATGTTTCTCAATCGTTTTCGCCGCACATACCGTCGCACTCGATAGGACGCTCACCGCCAGCATAGAGGCAAGAACCATGGCCTTTTTGTTTCTCCTGCTTAGTATCTTCCAATACGCCATAACTATTCCTCCTTCATCATCGGGACGAAATACCGCATTTCACCCAAGCAACATAATCATCGGGTATTATAACATATGACTTTTTTATTGTAAAATGTTTTTTTATTCTTTCGGAAAATATAGAGAGGAGAACAGCACCGATCTGACCGTCAACGACCGCATTCCTGCATAACGATTCAGCTTGACAGTGTATTAAGGAATCACTGATAAATTCTTTTATTGCGTGATTCACCTCCGAAAGATTACGATAAGTGGAAGAACCAACGCGATGAGGGAGAGAAACAAAATGGTGCGACAAACATTTACGGACATGGAATACGCAAACCGCAAAAGAACAACACGACGGGAAACCTTTCTGGATGACATGGGATCTATTCATTACATGGAAACGGAAATCCGAGAGCCCCCTGCTCTTTCAGATGTGGGCTATCGCGTTGCTAAAAGACCTTCACAGAACCGCATGACAAAAGAATACAAAGGGACGAATTGGGATAGGGCGATCGAGCACGCGAAAGCTTCGGTTCGCAGCAAGGTGGAGCATCCGTTTCTCATCGTGAAGAGGCTGTTTCATGCGGGTAAGATGTGGTATCGCGGACTTAGGAAGAACCTTCTGCCATACTATCTGCTTTTGCGTCGGCGAATCTCGTTATGTATCTGCGGACGGGAAGGCAGAGAGTTTTGCATGACAACTGGATAAGTGTGCCTTTTTTTTCCGAAAATTCCCGATGAAACTTTAAAGACGAAAGCAGGGAAAAGTTGTATAATGTATACAAAAGGGAATCTTTCACAAAAGGAAAGGATGGGATTGCAATGCGCAAGGAACATGATTTTCTAGGCGAGCTTGAGGTGCCGGACGAGGTGTATTACGGCGTGCAGACTTTGCGTGCCGTGGAGAATTTCAGCATCACGGGCAGTCGGCTTGACGTTGACTTCATTCAGGCGCTCGCGAAGGTGAAAAAGGCGGCGGCGCAGGCGAATATGGAGACGGGAAGGCTCGAAAAGCGCATTGGCGACGCGCTCGTCAAGGCGGCTGAGGAGATCATCGACGGCAAATTCATCGACCAGTTCCCCGTTGATCCGATCCAGGGCGGCGCGGGCACGTCGGTCAACATGAACATGAACGAGGTCTTGTCGAACCGTGCGCTCGAAATTCTCGGCGAGGCGAAGGGACGTTATGACATCATCTCACCGAACAATCATGCGAACATGGCACAGTCGACGAACGACGCCTTTCCGACGGCGATCAAGGTCTGTCTGACGCACAAGGGGCACAAGCTGACGGCGGCGCTCGATTATCTGGCGACGGAACTTGAGAAGAAGGCAGAAGAATATAAGGACATCCTGAAGATGGCGCGTACGCATCTGCAGGACGCCGTGCCCATCACGCTGGGGCAGGAGATGGGCTCCTATGCGTCCGCTGTGCGCCGCAGCATCAAGCGCGTCCATTGGTCGATCGACAGCATCCGCCTCATCAACATGGGCGGCACGGCGGTCGGCACGGGACTGAACGCTGAACCCGCGTACATCAAAGCGGTCGCGCGAAAGCTCCGCGAGATCACGGGCGAGAACTTCGAGACAGCGACGAACCTCATCGATGCGACGAACAATACGGACGGCTTTGTCGATGTCTCGTCCGCGCTCAAGAACACCGCGCTCGTGCTCATCAAGATGGCGAACGATTTCCGCCTCATGGCGTCGGGACCGCGCTGCGGGCTCAACGAGCTGAATCTGCCGAAGCGTCAGCCGGGTTCATCCATTATGCCGGGCAAGGTCAATCCCGTCATTGCTGAGGTGCTCGATCAGGCGTGCTATCAGGTCATCGGCAACGACCTCGCCGTTTCGTTTGGCGTCGAGAACGGGCAGTTCGAGCTGAACGTCATGGAGCCGATCATGGCGTACAATCTTTTCAACTCGATGAACTACCTGACAAATGCCGTGCGCACCTTCGTCGACAAGCTGCTCATCGGTCTTGAGCCGAATCGCGAGCAGTGCCAGCAGTGGCTCGACCGAAGTGTAGGCGTCGTCACGGCGCTCCTGCCGCATATTGGCTACGAGCAGTCGGCGATGCTCGCGAAGGAAGCCTATACGACGGGCAGACCGATTCGCGAGGTCATCTTGGAGAAGAAGCTCCTGACAAAAGAGCAGCTTGACCACATCATGTCGCCTGCGCAGATGACGCAGCCGGGCATCACGCACGAGTGAGGGAGAAACGTGCAGATGTGCGAAGATGGGTGGCTGAATTTATCAGTGCTTCCTTTATCCGTGATTCCAATGGACAGAGAGAAGGAGGAGTTGTCATGAAGAAGATTTTCTGGATTGCCGTTTTTGCCCTGTTTGCTCAACTATGGATGCCGCAGACCTCCGCCCAAGATGTTTGGGCGACGTCTTATGACGGCAAGGACATCTACGTCGTGACGGAAAGCCTATCAAAAGAGAGGATACCGGGAGTCACATGCACCGTTTATACAGGAATGGTGAAATTCGTGCGCGGGAACGAGCTCCTGAACACGGCGAAATACTGCTACAAAGGCAGCGATGACGGCTTGTATCTCTCGGTGGATGATGGCGCTTTTGTGCGGCTCGGAGGGAATGAAGGCTACCCGGAGAGTGCTGCGCCTTATGTGGCAATCCATGAAATCATGTGGAAGACGTTGAGGGAAGCCGGGAATTAAAAATCATATCCCCATTGTTAGTTAATTTAGAAACAATGGGGATATTTTTGGGTCTGTAATATTGCATAAAATACGCCAATGACGTATAATAAAATCATGAACAAGGAAATGATTCCTCAAGTAATTGTTGAAACGACGCCATATCAGCGTGCCGTTGAGAAATTTTGGGACGTGGAAACGCAGATTGAATTCAAGACATACATTGGCTTGAATCCATGCAGCGGCGAGTTGATTCCTGGAACCGGCGGCATACGGAAGATTCGTTGGCAAGGCTCTGGGCGCGGGAAGCGTGGCGGCGTTCGTGTGGTTTACTATGTTTATGACGATAGCCGACCGATTTATTTGCTGTACGCTTACCCCAAAAATGTTCAGGTAGACTTGAGCGAAGATGAGAAAAGAGCGTTCAGAAGTATCGTGGAAGAGATGAAAGCGATTTTTCAGAGGAAGGAGAGGCAGCATGGGGCAGATGATGTCGACTGCAGCAAGTGAGATTTTGGCAGGATTGCAGGAAGCGTTGCTGGATGCGCAGGGAGAGTCTGTGCATGGTCTGAAAACGACAGTCGTGTATCGCATCCAGCCACAGGAAGTGCGCAAGAGTTTGGCTATGTCACAGCAAGAGTTTTCGCGAGCTTTCGGGATTCCGTTGGCTAAGCTGCAAAACTGGGAGCAGGGACGCAGGCAGATTGATGCCACGGCGGCTTCATATCTGAGAACGATTGCACGATTTCCCAAAGAAGTCATGGCGGCACAAAGTTGAGCCGCCATGACTTCTTTTTATGTACTATTTTTCCACCCCTCGCCCGTCGAAGTGCGGTACGAAGGAGGCGGAGACGGCGCCGCCTTGCTGGATGTAGCAGTTCTCGATGCCGAGACGGCGTGCGTGGTCGACGACGCTCTCGTATTCGAAGGTCGTGAGGCGGCGGTTGAGTTCGGGGATGTTCGATAGGTCGCCCAAGGGCGTGTATTGGTTCATGATACTGATGTAAATGGTATCAGCGAAGTTCTGCCAGAGCCAGTCAAGGATGCGTATGCTTTCCTTGCGGCGTCCCGGCAGGACGAGGTGGCGCACGAGGACGCCGCGCTTCATGCGACCCTTCGCATCGAAGACGGGGCGTCCTGCGATCTCGTGCATACATCGGATGGCTGCGCTCGCCGTCCGAAAGTAGTCGGGGGCAGCGCTGCAGCGAAGCGCTGTATCCTCGTCCATGTATTTGAGGTCGGGCAGGAAGATCTCGACGAGTCCTGCCAAGCTGGAAATGGTATCAGTACGCTCGTAGGCAGATGAATTGTAGACGACGGGGATGGAAAGGCCCTGCGCTTTAGCGAGAGGCAGCGCAGCGGCGATCTGGGGCGCGAAGTGCGTCGGCGTTACGAGGTCGAGCGTCGCTGCGCCGCGCGCTTCCTGCTCTAGGAAGATTTCGGCAAGGCGTTCTTCGGTGACGCTGATACCAAAGTTTTCGCGGCTGATCTCGTGGTTTTGGCAGAAGGCGCAGCGCATGTTGCAGCCGGAGAAGAATACGGTGCCCGCGCCTTTTTCACCCGTGAGGCAAGGTTCTTCCCAGGGGTGGAGCGATACGAGACCGATACGCGCGTATCTGCCCGCGCCGCAGAAGCCGCGTTCATCGCGCAGGCGGTTCGCGCCGCAGCTGCGCGGACAGAGATGGCAGGCGGCGAGCGGCGCGAGGTGTTTATCTGCGATTGTTGCCGTGCGGTTTTTGGCTGCACGGCTTTTTTGTGTGTGCAGGATGGTTCCTCTATGCGGTTCCATGACGCTCATTCACGCCCTTCCAGCTTTGCCGCATCGAGCATGGGACCGTACTTCGGCCGCCACCATGAAAGGGCGCGTACGGCGTTGATGTAGTCCTGCATCGCCTCTTCGTCGAGAGCGGCTGGGCGGTCTTTGATTGGTTCGGCGATGAGCGGAACGGTATCTGTCCTGCCGATGGCGCTGTGCGTGATCCAAAAGCCGTAGTTGACGCCGCGCCGATTGCCTCGCGTGAGACTTCTTCCGACGGACGCATAGTGAAATCCCTGTGGGGCGATCAGCTCGATGAGCGTCGGCGCGATGTCGATTTGACTGCCGGCGGCTTCGGCGTCGAGCAGATCCTTTCGGACGCCGTGCCCCGTGAGGATGAAGGGGATGGCGTAACGCTCGTAGAGCGACGGCGTTTTTTCGATGTTGTAGCGGTCGGCATGATCGCCGACGATGACGAAGAGCGATTCGGGAAATTTTTCCTTTGCTGCGCGGATGAAGGCGGCAAGTTCTTTCGTCGCGTACCAATAATGACCGAGTTCCTTGAGGAGATTTTCGTCATGCTGCGCTTCCTTGGGGAGCGCAGCGCGAACTTCTTCAGCGGGGAAGCCTTTGGCGGCGAGATCGACGGTATATGGGGAATGGTTCGATACATTGAGGAGTATGTGAAGCCCGGGCTGCGCGGGATCAATGCGCGAAAGCGCTTCTCGGTAGAGGATTTCGTCGTCCACGCCCCAGACGCTTCCCTCGTCGGAGGAGAAGTCGCCGCGGCTGTAGAATTGATCGAAGCCCTGCGCACGGCAGAACGGCTCGATGCGCTCCCATGTCGCAGGTCCCGCGTACCAGAAGTCCGTGCCGTATCTGAGACGGGAGAATATGGGCGCGATGGCGGTCGGATAGGGCGCAGCGAAGGATTCGGGCATGGTCGTGAGGTAGAGGTTGGCGTCGGCGAATCCTGTGACGATGCCCGTGACGGCGGCGACGGTGCTTGGGCCGTTTGGCAGAAAGGTATCACAGTAAACGGTATCATCCGCGTCCAGCAGTTCCTTCGTGGGGTCGGCGATGTGCAGACTCGCATACTTTTCCAAGAGCGGCCAGTTGGCATAGCTTTCGGAGATGATGAGGAAGATGTGACGTGGCTTTTCTATTTGCGCCCCTTCGGCTTCCTGCATGAGGTAGACGTCGAGGTCGCGCGTATCGGCAGGCCGGCCTGCGTGGAGTGCAGCGAGGCGTTCGATTTCTTCGACGGTGAAGTCGAGACCGTTGCACGCGAGGAAGCGGTTGTTCAGCACATAGGCGCGGTAGAGCGCTTGAAAATTGTCGAGGATGGCTTCATTCAGGAAGGCGTCGTTCGTGACACCGGCGTTCTCCCAGTTGACGGCGTCCTGCCAGCGCAGACTGCCGCCGAATGTGGTCAAGAGAGCGACGAGTGCGAGAAGTGTGAGGTAAAGGGCGCGGCGAAGAGGCTGCCACGGAAGAGGCGGTCGGGGCATGGCGGGAAATATGTTGCGTGTGAGCAGAAGCCGGAGCGCGCGATAGAGAAGGAAGGCGAGCAGGAGTGCGCCTGCGAGACGCACGGGCAGGTAGAATTCCTGTACGAGCGAGATGAAGAGCGCGAATATGTCTTCGTTCGCCGTGTTGAAGATGAGTTGATGAAAGCCCGTGTGATATTGGCGGTAATAGGGAAAGCTCGCAGCGTAGAGGATGGACAGCGCCGTGAGGGATAGGGCGCTCGTCACGCGCCATGCGAGGTTTTCAAGCGGCGCATAAAAAAGGCGCACGAGTGCGGCGGGCGCGAGGGAGAAGAGCGCAAGTCCCCCCGCCGTCTGGCAGCTCAGGCGCGCTCCGCGCCAAAGGGCGACGGCGATGTCTGCGCCGCTCGTCGCCGCCGCCATATAGTCGTGCATCCGGAAGATGAAGAAGGCGCGGCAGAAAGAAAGGACTGCAAGGTAGAAAAAGAATACCTTGAGCCCTTTTGCTGTAAAGGAATAGAACGCCTGCCACGAGGGCAGGCGTGAAGATCGCGTTTGCATGAAGTGAGAAAACCTTCTTTCAAATATTTTGCGGCAGAATGATGTCTACGCCGTAGTCTTCGGCGGCTTGGCATATATCGGCGGCGGGGCGTGAGTCGGTGATAAGCCCCGAGAGGGTGTCGAGCGTCACATAGTTGTAATTGCCGTCGGAACTCAGCTTCCTCGCTTCGGCGACGACGTAGGCGCGTTTGGAGACGCGGATGATCGCTGCTTTGTTGATGCCGTCCTCGATGTCGTAGGTAGAGACGCTGTTCTCCTTGACGTCGACGCCGACGGCGCCGACGAAAGCGATGTCGGGTTTCAGGCGTGAGATGAGGTCAAGCGTCATGCCGCCCCAGAATCCGTCGCGGCTCTTGTTGATGACGCCGCCGACGAATACGACGCGGATCTTTGGGTTCTGCGCGAGGATCGAGAGAATGTCGATCATGTTCGTGACGACGGTCAGCTCGCGCTCGTCTTGGACAAGAAGCTCGGCGATGGCGAGATTGCTCGTCGAGATATCGAGGAACACCATGTCGTGCTCGTGGATGAGGTGCATGGCGGCGCGTGCGATGCGCCGCTTCGCTTCGACGTCGATGTTGCGGTGCTTGCTGACCTCGATGGTGTGCGGATTTTCGCGGCGTATGACAGCGCCGCCGTAGGTGCGCTTGAGCTTGCCTTGCTTTTCAAGTGCGCCGAGATCCTTGCGTATGCAGTCCTCCGTCACATGAAATCGGTCGCTGAGATCTTTGACGCGCACTTTACCGTCGCGTGCAAGGATGTCAAGAATGGCATCATGACGTTCCACAAGAAACATGTTCTCGCCTCCATCGCTATTGATTTATCGTATTTTCTCCAATTTTACCCGAAAGGAAAAAAGTTTTCAAGCCCTAAATTTGGTTTTTCTTGGATCCTTTTTAGAAAAATATATATTTTGCAAGGCGCTGCAGAGGGAAATGGGCGTCCTATACTCAGAGGAAATTCACTTGCCTTGCGAAAGGTGCGCCCGTATAATAGAAGGGAGTTCATGGATGCGGCGGCTGGATGCTGCATGGACGCCGAAGGAGAGAGAACGAATGGATATAAAGGATATGCGCGCTTTTTATGCGATCGTCGAGGAGGGCAACATCAGCCATGCGGCGGGCCGGCTCGCCGTCGCGCAGCCGGCGCTCTCCAGACAGATGAAGCGGCTTGAGGGCACGCTTGGCGTGAAGCTCTTCGAGCGCGGCAGCCGACGTATCCGGCTGACGGAAGCGGGGCGCGTCTTGAAGGGGCGCGTCGAGCAGATCCTTGGGCTGGTTGACGGCACGGTGCGCGAGATGCACGACGTGGGTGAAGGAGATGCGGGCGAGGTGCGCATCGGTACGATCACAAGCTCGGGAGCGAATCTCGTACCGGGGCTTTTGGCGGCGTTTCACAAGACGCATCCGCGCGTGACGTTTCAAATTTTCGAAGCGGAGGGCGCGCGCGTTCTTGATATGCTCGACAATCGTCTCATCGAGATTGCCATCACGCGCACGGAGGTCGAGCGTGAGAGTTATGCGTCCATCGTGCTCGCGAACGAACCGCTCGCCGTAATGGTGAATAAGACTCGCGCCTGCGGTGCGGCGGACGATTGTGTGCAGCTCGCTGAACTCAAGGAGCAGGCGATCATCATTCCGCTGCGCTGGCAGGGCGTCTTTCTCGCCGCATGTCGAAAGGCCGGATTCGAACCGCATATCTTATGTCTGAGCGACAGCATTGTGCAAGATGTGCTGGCGGCAAAAGCCGGGTTAGGCGCGGCGATTTTGCCGCAGTCGGCGAAGAGTCTTTTGACGGATGAAACGATGGTCTGCAAGCGGATTGTCGAGCCGGAGATTCTTACGCATACGGTGATTGCGTGGAAGCGCGACCGTGCGCTTTCTGCGGCGGCGGCGAGTTTTTTGACGCTCCTTCGTGAGCGGCTGGGCTGAAGCCGGAGGGAGCGTTCGTTCCGCAGGAAGGGCTGCGGCGGATGACAGCAATGGAACAGGAGGACATAGCATGACGAAAGCAGAAGCGACAGGTATGATAGAGGCGGCGGGAGCAGCCGAGGCGCCGAAGAGGATTATGATTGTCGAGGATGAGAAACGCATCGCGCGCTTTTTGCAGATGGAGCTTGAGCATGAGGGCTTCGTGACGGAGTCGGAGGAGAACGGCCGCCGCGCTTACGAGCGCATCGTGCAGGAGCAGTACGATCTCGTGCTCTTGGATATCATGCTGCCGGATATGGACGGACTTGAGGTATGCCGCCGCGTGAGGGAAATCAGCGACGTGCCGATCATCATGCTGACAGCGAAAGATGATGTGGAGGACAAGGTTAATGGTCTCGACATTGGCGCCGACGACTATCTGACGAAGCCATTTGCCATACAGGAGCTTTTTGCGCGTGTGCGTGCAGCGCTTCGTGTGCACAAGGCGAACGAGGACGGCAATCGTGATGAGCGTGTGCTGGCGGTCAAGGAGCTTGTGCTCTATCCCGGACGCTACGAAGTGCGCGTGAAGGGCGAGCTTGTAGAGCTGACGAAGAAGGAGTATTCCCTCCTTGAGTACATGTTGCGCAACAAGCCCAATGTGCTCACGCGCGACCAGATTTTGCAGGAGGTCTGGGGCTATGACTATGTAGGCGACACGAATGTGGTCGATGTCTATATCCGTTACCTGCGCGCGAAGATTGATGAGCGTTTCGACGACAAGTACATCTACACGGTGCGGGGCGTCGGCTATGCGGTCAAGGGGTAGACGACTCTGGCGTGCACTTTCTCGTCTGCGTTCCTCGCGCCACATGCGCATTTCGACGTGGCTGACGCTCGTCTATGCGGCTGTGCTTGTCTTTGTGCTTGTCTTTACCAGCATAGTTTCGTCCATCGGCATCTACTTTTCTCTGTACCACCAGGCGGAGATCGAGCTTACGCGCTCACAGGAGCATGTTCTGGCGGCGATCGAGCACGGTACGGAAGTGTTCAATGAGACGGCACCCGACATGCGCCGCCGCTATCCGCTCGCTTTTGCCGTCTATCAGGATGACTTGCTGATGCCCGGCGTTGTGCTGCGCGTGACCGAAGGGGCGGATGGTCCCGTCGTCTATGAGTCGGATACGCACTATCCGTCGATCAAGCTCGTCGAGTCGCACATCGACAAGCACCCGCCGATATGGGCGAATTCGGCGATGTACGTTTCGACCATTGGAAATACACACATTTACTACCATAAGGTCATCATCAACCAGAATGGGCACACCTATGTGCTGCACTTTTTCCGTACGATCACGGCGGAGCGGCACTTCCTCACGATGCTTCAGAAGGTGCTGACGGTCACAAATCTCGCGGGCATCGTCTTGGCGCTCTGTGCGGGATACTTCATCAGCTGCCGTATTCTGCGCCCCATTCGAACGATGACACAGGCGGCGCGTGAGCTTGAGGTCACAGACCTCAGCCGGCGCATTGCTGTGCCGCCCGTCAAAGATGAGCTTGCCGAGCTTGCTGAGACGTTCAATCACATGATCGAGCGCATACAGACGGGATTCGAGCAGCAGCGGCGCTTTGTGTCGGATGCTTCCCATGAGCTGCGGACGCCCGTTACGGTTATTCGCGGCTATTCGGATATGTTGAGCCGTTGGGGAGCGAGTGATCCCGAGACGCTTGAAGAAGGGCTTACCGCCATACGCTCGGAGGCGGAGGATATGCAGGGGCTTATCGAGAAGCTGCTGTTTCTTGCGCGCGCCGATCAAAAGCGGCTCGCCATGCACAAAGAGCGGCTGGAGCTTGCGCCTTTGGTTGACGATGTCGTGAAGAAGATGGCGCTCATTGCGACGAAGCATGAGGTCGAGCTGTTGGCGAATGAAGCGGGGACGGTTTACGTCGATCCGCTGCTCATGAAACACATGATGCGCATCATCCTCGAAAACAGCATGAAGTATACGCCCAAGGGCGGCCGCATCACGGTGGAGATGCACCGCAGCGCGGGTGAGATGCAGCTCAGTCTTGCCGACAACGGCATTGGCATCGCAAAGGAGCATCAGGACAAGGTGTTCGAGCGTTTCTATCGCGTAGATTCTTCGCGTACGAAGAGGATGGATGCTCCCGGCGGCACGGGGCTGGGACTTTCCATCGCACGCTGGATCGCCGATCAGCATGGCATCGGCATCGAGCTTATCAGTGAGCTGGGCAGGGGGACGAAGTTCATCCTGCATATACCATGCGTGGAATGAGCGGCGGCGCAGGGGGGCGGCATTGTGCAGGAAAAAGGAAAACTCATCATCTTGGAAGCGGGCGACGGCTCGGGCAAGGCGACGCAGACGCGGCTGCTTGCTGAGCGGCTCTGTGCCGAGGGTCGGCGCGTGCGCCAAATCGAGTTCCCCGACTACGGCTCGCCGTCGTCGGCGCTCGTGCGCATGTATCTCGGCGGCGACTTCGGTGCGCGGGCGTCGGAAGTCAACGCTTATGCCGCATCTGCGTTTTTTGCCGTCGATCGCTATGCTTCGTTTCAGACGAAGTGGCGCACGGACTATGAGGCGGGCTTCGTGATTCTCGCTGACCGCTACACAACGGCGAATATGGTGCATCAGGCGGTAAAACTCGAAAATGCGGCAGAGCACGACGCTTTTCTCGCGTGGATCGAGGATTTTGAGTATGGAAAGCTCGCACTGCCGCGTCCGGATCTCGTCGTGTTCCTCGATATGGATCCTGCCGTGAGCCGTCGCCTGCTTGCGGCGCGTGCGGCGGCGAGCGGTGCAGAGAAAGACATCCATGAGCGTGACACGGGCTATCTTGAGCGTTGTCATGCGGCGTCCGTTGCGCTTGCTGCGCGTTTGGGCTGGCAGCGCATCGTTTGCAGCAGCGCGGGCGAGCCGCTGGCTCGAGAGCTTGTGCATGAGAAGATCTATGAAGCGGTGCGTCGGGTCTTGGAAGGAAGTTTGTAACCATATAACGAGGGCTGTGCATGAGCTGGCGTGGGCTTGTGCGCAGCCCCTTTGCGGAGAAGGGAAAGATATGCTGAAAGAAGTTCTTGTTGTAGAAGGGAAAATGGATGTCGCCGCCATCAAAAAAGCGCTTGACGCCGACTGCATCGTGACGGGCGGCTTCTCGCTGGGCAGGCGTGCGCTCGCCGACATCGAGGCGGCGTACAAGAGACGCGGCATCATCATCCTCACCGATCCGGATTCTGCGGGGGAGCGCATCCGTCGCTTTCTTGCCGAGCGCTTCCCCGAGGCGGGGCACGCCTTCATTCCGCGCGAGGAAGCGACGGCGAATGATGATATCGGCGTCGAACAGGCGTCGCCCGAAGCGATCCGCCGCGCGCTTTCTAAGGTGCGCACCTGTACGATTGCGCCGCGTGAAGAGTTTACGAGCCGAGATCTCCTGCTCGCGGGACTTTCGGGCGGCAAGGACGCAAGTGCGCGGCGTGCGCAGCTTGGTGAAAAGCTTGGCGTCGGCTGGGCGAACGCGCGTACGTTTTGCAGGCGCTTGAACAGCTATGGCGTGACGCGCGAGGAGTTCGCGTCGGCGCTTGCTGATATGGAAGATGAGACTGCGGCGCAAATGTGCGGTCGTGCGCCGGATGCAGCCGCGACGCAAGATTTGCCGCTTCGCGCCGATGCTGCCGATGATGCGGGCATGAAAGGAGGGGCGTCATGATTGCGCCGGAGATTGCCAGCCCCGCCGTCACACGCCACATCTTGAAATCTTTTGGACTGCACGCCTCGAAGCGGCTGGGGCAGAACTTCCTCGTCGATGGCGCTGTCGTCAAAGATATTGTGGCGGCGGCGGAAATTGTCGCAGGCGACCGCGTCTTGGAAATCGGACCCGGCATCGGCACTTTGACGCAGGGGCTTCTTGAAGCGGGGGCGCACGTCGCCGCCGTCGAGCTGGACAAGAAGCTGCCCGCCGTCCTCGCCGAGACGCTTGCCTCCTACGATCATCTGCGTGTCGTGCCCGGCGACATCTTAAAGACGGATATCCGCGCCCTCATGGAAAATCAGACCTTTAAGGTTGCAGCAAACCTGCCGTACTACATCACGACGCCGATTCTCTTAGCGCTCCTTGAGCAGCATCTGCCTATCACGCATATCGTGACTATGGTGCAGAAAGAAGTGGCGGAGCGGATGATCGCCGCACCCGGCTCGAAGATCTACGGAGCGCTGTCCGTCGCCGTACAGTACCATACGGAGCCGCGCATCGTCAGAGAGGTCGCGCCGCGCTCCTTCATCCCCGCGCCCGAGGTCGCATCCGCCGTCATCGCTTGCAGAAAACGAGAGAAGCCGCCCGTCGAAGTGGAAGATGAGCGCATGTTCTTCCGCGTCGTGCGAGCCGCTTTCGGGCAGAGGCGCAAGACGCTTGCCAACGCGCTTTTAGGCGTCGGCGCATCAAAGACGGCTGTGCGTCGTGCGCTCGAAGAAGCCGGCATCGACGCGCAGCGGCGCGGCGAGACGCTGTGCTTGACTGAATTCGCACATCTTGCCAATGTCTTTTTTGCGGGGAAAAGAGATGACGGACAGGAGGCAAACGCATGATTTTTGACAGTCACATGCACACCGAGGTTTCCGCCGACTCGTCGATGAAGGCGGCAGATGCGCTGAAAAGAGCATCCGAACTTGGCATCGGCGCCGTATTCACGGAGCACGAAGATATGAACTTCCCGGGCGAGAAAGACTTCACTTTTTCGCCGCAGGACTATTGGGCGAAGTACGAAGCCCTGCGCGGCGAGGGCGAGCATCTGCGGCTTGGCGTGGAGCTTGGTATGCAGGACGGGCTTGCAAAGAAGAATCGGGCTTTCGTTGAAGAAGCGCCGTTCGATCAGGTCATCGGCTCCATTCATACGATCGAGGGGCACGATCTCTATTATGCAGACATTTATAAGGATCGTGCAAAGGATGATCTTTATCGCCTCTACCTTGAAACGATGGCGCGCTGCGTGCGTTCGCAAGGCGCGTTCATCGACATCCTCGCGCATATCGACTACATCGCGCGTTATGCCGCTTACTCGGATACGGAGCTGACGTATGCAGCTTACGGCGACTATATCGACGAGGTGCTGCGCGCGCTCGTCGAGACGGACACGGTGCTTGAACTCAACACGCGCCGCTTCGATGCGCCGCAGGGCAAGGCGTCGCTCGTGCCGATCTTCACGCGGTACCGTGAGATGGGCGGCAAAGAAGTCACGCTCGGTTCGGATGCGCATGATGCCGCCGCCATCGGCTTCGCATTTACGGAAGCGCATGAGCTTGCTGCCGATCTTGGTCTTGCGGTTGTAACTTTTTTGGCGCGGAAGAAGGAATATTGCTGAGCGCTCTCGAAGAATACTCTTTGAGGAAGCGAGGGGGGGCTTTGCTTTCGCCATCGTTCTTTCAGGGGGATGGAAGCGAAGCCGGTTCTTTTTCAAAAGGCGGGTGTGTGAAAATTTCTTTCAAAAAGGGCTTGACAATATTTTTGTCCTATGATATCCTTTACCCATCAGCTCAAACAATAATAATTATTCGATAGGAGTGATTGATTATGTCGTTAATCAACAAGGAAATCGGAGATTTTTCGGTACAGGCTTATCAGAATGAGGCGTTCCGTACGGTGACGAAAGCGGATGTGCTCGGCAAGTGGAGCGTATTCTTCTTCTACCCGGCAGATTTTACGTTCGTTTGCCCGACGGAGCTGGAGGATCTTGAAAACAACTATGCGAAGTTTAAGGAAGCGGGCTGCGAGGTCTATTCCGTTTCTTGCGATACGCACTTCGTGCATAAAGCATGGCACGATCATTCCGAGCGCATCAAGAAGATCACCTACCCGATGCTTGCCGACCCGACGCACGTTCTCGCGCGTGACTTCGATGTGCTCATCGAGGATGCCGGTCTTTCTGAGCGCGGCACGTTCATCGTAAACCCCGAAGGCAGGATCGTTGCTTACGAGGTGAATGCGGGCAACGTCGGGCGCAATGCCGACGAGCTTCTGCGGAAGCTTCAAGCCTGCAAGTTCGTTGCGGAGCATGGCGACGAGGTTTGCCCCGCGAAGTGGCAGCCCGGAGCTGAGACGCTGAAGCCGACGCTCGATCTCGTGGGAGCGCTCTGAGATGGCGGCGGAGAAAGACGAGCTTTATGATGCAGTAGTGATCGGCGGCGGCCCTGCGGGGCTGACCGCCGCCATTTACTTGGCAAGAGCCTGCTGCCGTGTGCTCGTGGTGGAGAAGGAAACATTCGGAGGACAGATCGTACTCACGGCGGAAGTCGTGAACTATCCGGGCAGCGACCCTACGAGCGGCGCTGACCTCACGGCGAAGATGCACCGTCAGGCGGAGGGATTCGGTGCGGAATTCCTGCTTGCTGAGGTCAATTCGCTCGAAAAGGAAGGCGATACTTGGCGCGTGCATACGAGCCGCGGCGACCTTGAAGCATTCACCGTGCTGCTCGCGACGGGGGCACATCCGAGACAGATCGGCTTTGCCGGTGAGAAAGAGTTTCGCGGGCACGGCGTCGCTTACTGCGCGACATGCGACGGCGAGTTTTTCACGGGCAAGGATGTATTCGTCATCGGCGGCGGCTTTGCGGCGGCGGAGGAGAGCGTGTTCCTCACGAAGTATGCGAAGCATGTGACGATTCTGGTGCGAGAGGAAGATTTCACCTGCGCCCCGGCGACGGCAGAGCCGGCACGCGAGAATGAGAAGATCTCGATTCACTTCCAGTCGGAAGTCGAGTCGGTCGAAGGCGACGCGCTGCCGCGCAAACTTACATGGAAAAATCTTGCCACGGGCGAGCGTACCGTATTCACACCCGAAGGAGGCGATTCCTTCGGTGTATTCGTGTTTGCGGGGTACGAGCCGTCAACGGATCTCGTCAAGGGGATCGCCGAGCTTGACGAGCATGGATATATCGTCACCGACCGTCAGCAGCAGACGACGGTTGCAGGACTTTATGCGGCGGGCGACGTATGCATCAAGCCGCTGCGCCAGGTCGTGACAGCGACGGGAGACGGTGCGCTTGCCGCCACGGAGATGGAGAAGTACGCTGCAAAGATGGAGCAAAAGACGGGGCGTACGGCGCATCGCGACGTGCGGCGCGCTGTGCAGCACAAGGCGAAGGATACGGGGAAAGGCGAGGCGGTAGCTTCGGCGAGCGGCCCGTTTACGCCGGAGATGCGAAAGCAGCTTGCGACGGTGTTCGAACGCATGGAACGCCCGCTGCGCTTGGAAGTCGCTTTGAGCGACGACCCGCATTCGAGCGAGCTGTTGGATTTCATGACGCAGCTTGCAGAGATGACGGAGAAGCTGTCCGTTGAGATCACAGGCGGTACGGGCGTACCGAACGTGCGGCTCTACAACGCGGATGGCAGCTGGGCGGGGATTGCTTTCCACGGCGTCCCCGGCGGACATGAATTCACGAGCTTCGTGCTCGCTCTTTACAATGCTTCGAGTGCAGGACAAAAAGTCGCCGACGAAGACCGTGCGCGCATTGAAGCGATCACGGAAGATCATCATATCACGATTCTGGTGACGCTCTCATGCACGATGTGCCCCGAGCTGGTTACGAGCGCGCAGCGCATTGCGACACTCAATCCGCACATCAAGACGGATGTATACGACTTGAATCTCTTCCCCGAGATCAAGGAGCAGTACAACATCATGAGCGTGCCGTGTTTCTTCATTGACGATGATGCGATGTTCCACTTCGGCAAAAAGACCGTCTCGCAGCTCCTCGATCTGTTGGAGCAGGCGTAGACACGGAACAGAACGAAATAGAGGGGCTTTCGCATGAGCTGGGTTCAACTCATGCGAAAGCCCCTGTCTTTTTATGCACGGAATTTATCAGCGCCTCTTTAATGCCCCTTTTTCTTGAACCTGCCGCCGACGATGTCGTGAACGGCGTTGATGGTGACGAAAGCGTTTTCGTCGATGTCGAGAACGGTCTCTTTGAGCTTGTCGACTTCGAGGCGCGTGACGACGGAATAGAGCACTTTCTTTTCTTCGCCCGTGTAGCCGCCTTCCCCGTAGAGGAGTGTGACGCCGCGTCCCAATCGTTCGGCGAGGGCAGTGTTGATTTCGTCAGGCTCGTTGGTGACGATCATGACAGCGTAGGATTCGTCAAGCCCCTGCACGACGACATCGATCATCTTGGCGATGACGAAGTAGGCGACGAGCGAGTACATCGCTTTGTCCCAGCCGAAGAGAAGTCCGGCGCTTGAAAGAATGAAGAGGTTGATGAACATGACGACTTCGCCGACGGAGAATACAGACTTCTTGTCGAGGATGATGGCGACGATCTCCGTGCCGTCGAGCGAGCCGCCTGAACGGATGATGAGACCGACGCCGAGACCTACGATGATGCCGCCGAAGATGGCGGCGAGGAAAAGATCCTGCGTGACCGTCGGAAACGGGGCGAAGTATGCCGACCATACGGAGAGAAGGGCGATGGCTGTCAAGGTGGCGAGGGCGAACGCTCTGCCGATCTGCTTGCAGCCAAGGTAGAGGAACGGGATATTGAAGAGGACGAGGAAAAGCCCTAGGGGTTTTTCGGTGATTGCCTGCGCCATGATGGAGAGACCGACGACGCCGCCGTCGATGATGTTGTTCGGAATCAGGAATAGCTCAAGGCCGACGGCGGTGATGACGGCGCCGATGAAGATCAGTACGTATTTTTGTAAGAGAGCGAGCAAACGCTTCTTGCGGCTTTTTTCTGCGCGGCATTTTTTGTTCATGGGGACACATCCTTTCTTGCTGGCGCGAAACATGTCCAACAAGGTTATTATACGGAAAATTGATAGACCGTGCAAATTTTTATTTGACAAGGGATGTTTCCTGTGATAGAATAACGCATGTTGATTGCGAAAGCCGTCAATTTGTGACTCAGTAGCTCAGTTGGATCAGAGTATTTGACTACGAATCAAAGGGTCGGGGGTTCGAGTCCCTCCTGGGTCACCATTTTGGATTTTAGCACTGGTGCGAACCGGTGCTTTTTTTTATGCCTTGCAGATGTTGGCTGGAAGCGATTTAGAAAAAAGCGTTGGAAATTTGTCTCAATATGAATCGACTTCATTTTTTACTTTAAAAATGAAGTCGATTCATGTATAATGGAAAAGGGTATTGATGAAGAGCAGCCGTTTTGCCGACGGCTATGGGAGAGTTTTGTTAGAGAAGCGCGGATGAAATGAAGTCGCTTGGATGTGTGTGGATGGGCGGCTGAAGTTGCCTGCGATTCCTACGAGACAGAGTGTTGTCCTTGACAGAGGGGGATTTTTTATGGGAGAAGAGAAGCTGAGCCGCCGCGAGCTGAAGAAGATCCAGTCGCGCAAGGCGATTCTTGATTCGGCATCGAGCTTGTTTCAGAGCCGGGGACTGGATGATGTGGCGATCGCGGACATCATGAACGGAGCAGATCTCGGCATCGGTACATTTTACAATTATTTTTCTTCTAAGGACGATGTCTTGATGGAGCTTCTGGGGCGCATTATGCAGGAGCTTGGAGAAAAGGTGCGCATTTTGTCCGAAGAGCAAAGGCCGGTGTCGGAGATCCTGCGCGAGCTGCTCTTGTCGGCGGCGATGCTTCTTGCGAAGAACCGCTATGTTCTGCCGCTCTTTTTGCGTGCGGCGCAGCAGGCGACGCTCTTGAAACGATCGGAAGCTACCGTTGCGGCGCCGCCTTTTACGGTGCTTTTCACGCGCTTGGTTGAGGAAGGGCAGGAGCGCGGCGAGTTTCGGTGCGACATCCCGACAGCGATCATCTCGGAGCTGTTTCATTCGCTGTTTCAGGCGGCGGCGTTCAGCAAGCTTGGGCTTCCCTTCGAAGAGAACGTGCGATTGAAGCTGGGGCTGATTCTTGATGGTATGCGTGTCGTTGGGAATCAAGACAAGCAAGAGAATCAAGAGGAATAACGGAGGCTTTTTATGATCAGTGTTACGAAGCTGCTTTTCGCGCGCGAGTATTTCGGCGACTCGCTGCGCTATACGAAGAATGCGCATCGTATGCGAAACGGTGCAGCCGAGGGTATGGGACCCGTCGTCGTCTGGAATTCGACGAAGACCTGCAATCTCAAGTGCCGCCATTGCTACATGAATTCGGACGCAAAGAAGTATCAGAACGAGCTGACGACAGAGGAAGCCCGACGCTTCATCGACGATCTCGCAGACTTTCGCGTGCCCGTGCTGCTCTTTTCGGGCGGCGAGCCGCTCCTTCGCCCCGACTTCTTCGAGCTTGCCGAATATGCGGCGGCAAAGGGCGTGCGCCCGACGCTCTCGACGAACGGCACGCTGATCGACCGCGCGACGGCAGAGCGCATCCGAGACATCGGCGTGGGCTATGTCGGCATCTCACTCGACGGCCTCAAGGACGTCAACGACAAGTTCCGCGGCAAGGATGGAGCCTACGAGGCGGCGATGCGCGGCATAGAGAACTGCACGGCGGTCGGGCAGCGCGTGGGGCTTCGCTTCACGATCAATCATCACAACATCATGGAACTCGACAAGATCTTCGATTTCATCGAGGAGGAGGGCATCAACCGCGTATGCTTCTATCATCTCGTCTATTCGGGGCGCGGCAACGCGATGATGGAAGAGGATGTGACGGCAGAGGAGTCGCGCCGCGCTATGGATACGATCATCCGCCGTACGCAGGACTTCGAGGAGCGCGGTCTGGAAAAGGAGATCCTGACGGTTGACAACCACTGCGACGGCGTTTATATCTACCTTAAGACGCTCAGGGAGAAGGGCGAGGCGGCGGCGGAGCATGTGTGGAAGCACATTTCGATGAACGGCGGCAATCGCTCGGGCATCGCTTTCGGCGAGGTCGATCCCTTAGGCTACGTTCATCCCGATCAGTTCACGCAGCACCATACCTTCGGCAATGTGCGCGAGCGAAAATTCGGCGAGATCTGGCAGGACACATCGAACGCCATCTTGGCGGGACTCAAGGATCGGAAGCCGCTCCTTACCGGCCGATGTTCTTCATGCCGCTACCTTTCGTGCTGCAACGGCAACTTCCGCACGCGTGCCGAGGCGCGTACGGGAGACTTCTGGGCAAGCGATCCTTCGTGCTATCTGACGGACGAGGAGATCGGACTTGCGCGTGAGGAGGCGGCGATATGATCATATCGTGGAACACGACGAACGCCTGCAACATGTACTGCAAGCACTGCTACCGCGATGCAGGCTGCAAGGCGGAGGAGGAGCTTTCGACGGCGGAGGCGAAGAAGCTCCTCGATGAGATCGCACGCGCGGGGTTTAAGATCATGATCTTTTCGGGCGGCGAGCCTCTGACGCGCCCCGACATTCTGGAACTTGTAGAACATGCGACGAAGCTTGGTCTGCGCTCGGTATTCGGCACAAACGGCACGCTGATCACGCCCGAGATGGCGCACGACTTGAAGGCGGCGGGCGCGATGGGCATGGGCATTTCGCTCGACTCGATGTCGCCCGCGAAGCACGATACATTCCGCAGCTATCCGGGCGGCTGGGCGGGCGCCGTCGAGGGCATGAAGAATTGCCGCGCGGCGGGGCTGCCGTTTCAGATTCATACGACGGTCATGGACTGGAACGAGAAGGAATTGGAGGCGATCACGGACTTCGCCGTGGAACTCGGCGCGGTGGCGCATCATTTCTTCTTTCTCGTGCCGACGGGGCGCGCCGAGACGATCGAGGAAGAATCGCTTCGCGCCGAAGCGTATGAGAGCGTCCTGACGCGCATCATGAAAAAGTCGGAGGAAGTCGCGATCGAACTCAAGCCGACGTGTGCGCCGCAGTTTTTGCGCATTGCAGGGCAAATGGGCATCAAGACGCGCTTTCGGCGCGGCTGTCTCGCGGGACTCAGCTACTGCATCATCAGCCCGCGCGGCAAGGTGCAGCCGTGCGCCTATCTCAATATGGAGCTTGGCGACGTGCGCAAGACGCCGTTTGACGAGATCTGGAAGAGCAGCGAGGTGCTGAATAAGCTGCGCACGCTTGAATATTCGGGCGGCTGCGGCACCTGCGACTATAAGCGCGCCTGCGGCGGTTGCCGCGCGCGTGCCGCCTACTACAACGATGGCGATTATATGGCGGAAGAGCCTTGGTGTCTTTACCACGGGCGCAAGGGATAGTATAATGAAATAGGCAAAAGCGACGGTGCGTCGAAAAGCGTGCCGTCGTTTTTTTTTAGGAAACGCTGATAAAATGAAGTCGCCCGGATTTGCACAGATGCACTGTTCCTATCTAGGAAACAAACCGCAGGCGTAGCGGTGCTACGTCGAGGATTTGTTGACGACGAGAGGACAGTGCATATGTGTGAAGATGGGTGGCTGAATTTATCCGTGTTTCCTTAATGGAGTTTTGGAAAGGCGGCTCTTATGATCAAGCTGGTATTTTGCGATATGGACGGTACGCTTCTCGATGCGCAGGGGAATTTGCCCGAAGGACTTGGCGTGATGCTCGCCGAACTCAAGGCGCGCGGCGTGCTCTTTGCGCCTGCGAGCGGCAGGCAGTATGCGGCGCTCCTGCGTCACTTCCGACCGTGGGCGGAAGATCTCATCTTTTGCGCGGAAAACGGCGCTTACGTCGTGCGGCGCGGCGAGGAGCTTTTCTCGACGACGATCGCGCCTGCTCTGTGCAGGGAGATCGTGCGCCTGGCCGCCGCCGTCAAGGGCGCCTATACCGTCTGGTGCGGCAAGGCGTACGCCTATGTGACGGAGCGCAACGAGGATTTCTTCACCGAGATGGAAAAATATTATACGGAATACAAGATGGTCGAAGATTTTTCCGCTGTGCATGACACAGCGATCAAGTTTTCTATATGCGATCCCGTGGATGCAGATGCCGAGCGCACGATCTATCCGTCGCTGCAGGACTTGTCCGGAGAATTGAAGGTCGTCGTCTCCTCGAACTATTGGGTGGACATCATGCAAAAGGACGTGAACAAGGGCGCTGCCGTGCGCCGCGTGCAGCAGCTTCTGGGCATTCGCCCCGAAGAGTGCCTTGCCTTCGGCGACTATCTGAACGACGTCGAGATGCTCGGCGCGGTAGGCGAGAGCTACGCGATGGAGAATGCGCACCCGAAGGCGAAGGCGGCAGCGAAGCATATCGCGCCGCCCAACACGGAGCACGGCGTGCTGCGCATCCTGCGCCGGCTGCTCGATGAAGGAAAGATGCAGGGGGGAAGATCATGAAGCTCGATTACCACATGCACTTGGAATACGGCTCTTATGATGAAGCGTGGGCGGAGGGATTCTTTCGGGCGGCGGCGGCGCGCGGCGTGGCGGAGATCGGCTTTTCCGAGCACAGCCATACGTTTCCCGAGTTCGAGCCGCTCTATTACGATGATCTCATCTTGGACGATTCCTTCATCGGCAGTTTTCAGCAGAAGTGGCTGAAGAAGAACAAGTTCAAGTATACGCTCGACGAATACTTCGCCTTCATGGCGAAACTTAAAGCGAAGCACGCGGTCAAGACGGGCATCGAGGTCTGCAACTTCCAAGATCAGACGGCTGTCGCAAAAATCCTCGGCAAATACGACTTCGACTATGTGATCGGCTCGGTTCACTTCATTCGCGGCTGGGCATACGACTCGTCCGAGATCAAGGCGGAGTGGGATCGCATCGCGCTCTTTGACATCTACGAATGGTACACGCAGGAGATCGAGAAGCTCTGCGCCTCGAAGCTCTACGATGTGCTCGGGCATCCGTTCAACATCCGCCTCTTCCGCTACTTCCCCGACTTCGACGTCACGCCTTTCTTGGAACGTGCCGTGTGCGCGATGGAAAAGGCGCAGATGGCGGTCGATATCAACACGGGCACGCTCTACCGCTATCCGATTGCAGAGATCTCGCCTTACGAGGATTTCATGCGCATCGCGGCGGCGCACAAACTGCCCGTCATCACGACCTCGGACGCGCACAAGCCCGAGGACGCGGGCGCATACAACGACGAGGCGGTCGCCTATGCGCGCCGCTTCGGCTACGAGACGACGCTGCGCTTTAAGAAGAGGGAGCGCGAGGCTGTGCCGCTCGGCTGATTGTTGCATCCGCTTCTTTCAACGCTTGCCAGACAAGCGGATTTTTCGTACAATATGGGGGAGAGATTTGTACGTTTGTCAAAGAGAAAAGGGGGAGTCACCTTGAAAAATATGTGGGAAAACCTATGGGGCCCGGTCGTTTTCGCACTCTTTTTTGCGATCATGCCATGCTGTGCTTCGGCGGCTTCGGATGCGTCGGACGATTGGTATTGGCTGGCTTCGGATGCGAAATACAGCAAGTACTTTGCACCGAACGGCGTCACCGTCGTCAAGAGTCTCAACGTCGCGGGATTGGAGCGTGCTGTGCCGACGGTCATTCACGGCTGGATCAAGACAGGCTTCAGTTACGAAGGGGCAAAGGAGACGATCGACAACTATGGCATCAAGGACATCTTGCCGGATCCGTCGTCGCTTGCCTACAGCATCGCACTCGTTGAAGTCAATCCGCAGAACCGTACACTGCGCTATTTGGAAGAGGACTTCTACGACAGTCAGGGAAATATCATCTGGTCGAACCATACGCCGCGCTCGGAGAAGGAGATGACTTCGGAGCAGTATGATGAGACGTTCTATGCAGCGATCGTTGACAGCGTATTCGGTATGGGTGAATTGGAGAAGCTCGGGGCTTCGCGTTGGATTGATCTTTGGAAGGTGCGTCTGCCCGATGGCGGCGAGGAAAGCGCCATTGCCGATACCGCGACGATGCGCATTAAGGGCGAGCAGCTTTTTTACTGGGAGTGGGTCACGAAAAAAGACGCCAAGGGAGCGATGCAGGAGGTCCAGTTCCTCAAACGTATCTTGAATGTGCCGATGGGAACGGTGAGTACGAAGCGGGGCAGAATCTGGACGCCAAAAACGAATTGGCAGGATCTGGAGGAAACCGATCTGACGTTCCACGGCATACACGAAAACAGCAAGGAATATCCAGGCCTTTTGCGCCTGCGCACCTACACGGCGGCAAATCTCGCGTGGCTCTATCGTGCGAGTTTAGAGCCGAACGCAGAGCGGCGCATCCTGCGCGACACGGATTGACGGTGCAGGATATATCCGCGCTTTTGCAATGAGCCGACCCAAAGGGAAAGGAATTTTTGATGCAAAATAAATACATTCGCAACTTTTCGATCATCGCACATATCGATCATGGCAAATCGACGCTCGCCGACCGCCTCATTGAAAGCACGGGTACATTGACCGAGCGTGAAATGGAAGCGCAGGTGCTCGACAACATGGAGCTGGAACGTGAGCGCGGCATCACGATCAAGGCGCAGACCGTGCGGCTGCACTATCGCGGCAAGGACGGCGAGGTCTATGAACTCAATCTCATCGACACGCCGGGTCACGTCGATTTCACCTATGAGGTGTCGAGAAGCCTCGCTGCCTGCGAGGGGGCGCTGCTCGTCGTCGATGCGGCGCAGGGCGTCGAGGCACAGACGCTTGCGAACGTCTATATGGCGCTGGAGCATGACCTTGAGATCATTCCCGTCATCAACAAGATCGATTTGCCGAGCGCTGATCCCGAGCGCGTCAAGGAGGAAATCGAGGAGGCGATCGGGCTTGACGCATCCGAGGCGATTCTGACATCGGCGAAGACGGGCGCGGGCATCGAGGAGATCTTAGATGCCATCGTCGAGCGCATCCCGCCGCCCTCCGGCGAGGACGATGCGCCGCTTCGCGCCTTGATCTTCGACTCGTACTTCGACTCGTACAAGGGCGCGATCGCGCATGTGCGCCTGATGGAAGGCTATATCAAGAAGGGCATGGAACTGAAGATGATGGCGACGGGCAAGACCTTCGAGGTGACCGACGTCGGCTGCTTCCGTCCCGCGCCTGCAGAACTCGGCGAGCTGACGGCGGGCGAGGTCGGTTTCGTCGCGGGCAGCTTGAAGAACGTGCGCGATGTGCTTGTCGGCGACACCGTGACGAGCGCGAAGAACCCTGCGCCGGAACCTTTGCCCGGCTATCGCGGCGTGACGCCGATGGTTTACTGTGGACTTTATCCCGTGGACAGCGCCGACTATGACAACTTGAAGGATGCGCTCGAAAAGCTGCAATTAAACGATGCTGCGCTGATCTTCGAGCCGGAGACGTCGATTGCGCTCGGCTTCGGCTATCGCTGCGGCTTTTTGGGACTTCTGCACATGGATGTCATACAGGAAAGGCTTGAGCGTGAGTACGGCATGAAGCTCATCACGACCGCGCCGTCCGTTATTTACCACGTCCACAAGACAAACGGCGAGATGCTCAAAGTTGACAACCCGTCGAAACTGCCGCCGCCGACAGGGATTGACTTCATCGAGGAGCCGTTCGTCAAGGCGACGGTCATCGTGCCGAAGGATTATGTCGGTCCCGTCATGGAAGTCTCGCAGGAAAAGCGCGGCACCTTTGAGAGCATGGACTACCTCGACACGAACCGCGTCATGATTATCTACCATATTCCATTGAGTGAGATCATCTACGACTATTTCGACCGTCTGAAGTCGACGACGCGCGGCTACGCTTCGCTCGACTATGAGCTGGCCGACTATCGTCAATCGCGGCTCGTGAAGCTCGACATTCTCTTGAACGGCGATCCTGTCGATGCGCTCTCGACCATCGTCCACGCCGACCGCGCTGCGACGCGCGGCCGCCAGCTCGCGCAGAAGCTCAAGGAGATCATCCCGCAGCAGATGTTCGAGATTCCGATCCAGGCGGCGGTAGGCAACAAGATCATCGCGCGAGAGAACGTGCGTGCCATGCGAAAAGACGTGCTCGCCAAGTGCTACGGCGGCGACATATCGAGAAAGCGCAAGCTGCTCGAAAAGCAGAAGGAAGGCAAGAAGCGCATGAAGGCGGTCGGCAGCGTCGAAGTGCCGCAGGAAGCCTTCATGGCGATTCTGAAGATCGACTGATTCCCGCGAGGTCCTGCGATTCCTTTTGCTGCGGGAACTGCCGAGCGGCGGAGACAAGCGAGAATCCGGAAGGAAAAGGGGGCTCCGGCATGGGCGATTTCGGCGTGTATGTTCACATTCCCTTCTGCCGCCGCAAGTGCTTTTACTGCGATTTCCCCTCATACGCAGGAGAAGAGCAATGGATGAGCCGCTATCGAAAAGCCCTGTGCCGCGAGATTGCGGCGCAGGGCTGTCGTCGTTTGCAGGAAGGAGCGGTGCGTACCCTCTACATCGGCGGCGGCACGCCGACGGCGCTTTTGGCAGACGACCTTCTCGCTGTCATCTGCGCCCTGCGCGAGAGCTTTCGACTGATGGGCGGGGAGGAATTCACCGTCGAAGCGAACCCCGGCACGGTGGACGCGGCGCTTCTCAAGCGGCTCTTGGCGGCGGGCGTCAACCGTCTGAGCTTCGGCGTGCAGTCGTTTTCCGACGCGCTGCTCTCTGCCATCGGGCGCATGCATACGGCGCGGGAAGCGGAAGATGCTGTGCGCATGGCGAAAGAAGCAGGATTTCGCGTGAGCCTCGACCTCATGTACGGACTGCCTGGACAGACGCTTGCCGATCTCAAAGACAGTGTGGCGCGAGCCGCTGCGCTCGACATCGGTCACATCTCCGTCTATGGACTTGTCGTTGAGGACGGCACGCCGTTCGCCCGCATGGAAGAGACGGGACGGCTTCATCTGCCGACGGATGACGAGTGCGGCGATATGTACGACTATATCACGGCGGAACTGCCGCGCCTCGGCTATCATCGCTATGAGATCTCGAATTACGCGAAAGCGGGTGAAGAGAGCCGCCACAACCTCGCCTATTGGCAGGACGTGCCCTACATCGGTCTCGGCGCAGCGGCGCACTCGTATTGGCGAGGGCGGCGCATGGAGAACGAGAAGGGTCTTTGCCGCTACATCGCCTGCATCGAGGCGGGACTGTCGCCTGCGAGGGAAGAAAAGCCTTGCTCGCGCGAAAGCCACATCGAAGAATTCGCCTTCCTTGCGCTTCGCACGGCGTATGGCATTGATAAATGCCGCTTTCGCGAGACATTCGCCTCGGATGTGCGCGAGGTCTACGGCGGAGTGATCGCGCGATTGCAGACGGCGGGACTTGTCGAAGAGACGGCGGCGAGCATTCGGCTGACGGCGCAGGGCATGAAGTTCGGCAACCGCGCCTTTGAAGAATTTTTGTTGGAGAGGGATGAAATTCATGGGGAAGAATGATTACGAAACGCCCTTGGACGCTGAAGGATGGGGCGAGCTTTACAATGAAGCGATGTTGGAGCGGGTCGTATAAATGGTGCGGAACGATATGCTTATGTCATGGAGCCGCAAGATGATTGCGATGACGCAGCCCGGTGATCGTGTGCTGGAAATCGGCTGCGGCAGCGGTGAGACATCTTTGGCGCTTGCTTTGGCAGGACGGCGTGCGACGGCGCTCGACTATTCGAAGGCGAGCGTCGCCTTGGTGCAGCGTGCGGCGGAAGTGCTGGGCATCTCTCTTGATGTGCGTCTCGTCGATGCGACACAGAAGCTGCCCTTTCCCGATGGAAGTTTTGACTTTGCCTTTCAAGCGGGTTTGCTGGAACACTTTCAAAAAGAGGAGCGCATTCGCCTTCTCGACCTTTGGCGTCCTGTTTGTCGCACAATGATATCCATGATACCTAACGCACATTCCCTCGCCTATCATGCGGGAAAATATATGATGGAAAAAGCGGGCGTCTGGCCGTGGGGCTTGGAGATGCCGCAGGATTCTCTGCTCGATGAGTTTTTGCTCGCAGGCTATGGCAATGTTCGCGAGGATACCATAGACGCTATGCATGCAGTGCAGGCGTTTCTGCCCGAGGGGCATTATCTGCGCATAGCATTGGAGCGCTGGTTCACGGAGAATCCTGATGCGGGCATCATGGGGCAGGGGTATCTGCTCCTTACCGTGGGAGAAAATCTAGGGAATCACTGATAAATTCAGCCGCCCATCTTCACACATCTACGCGGTCCTCTCGTCGTCGACAATTCCTCGACGTAGCACCGCTACGCCTGCGGTTTGTCTCCTTACTGAGTCGTCCAAGAGCCAAGTCCGAAGGACGCAGGCGATTGGGCAACGGCTCGTATGCGAAAACGTCCCAAGAATGCAAGCGCGAAGTGCGCCGCATGATTGGTCGACGTTGACCGCCATAGGCACAGCGCATCTGTGCAAATCTGGGCAACTTCATTTTATCAGCGTTTCCCTAGAGCTATAGGAAAGCGCAGTCGTGTTTCCTTAAAGTTTCTTAGGGATTTTACGATAATAATAGAAAGGAAAGGAGCGATTTCGATGGATATGAGCATAGCGGCGATGTCGGTCGATATGAACCAGGCACGCTTTACGCAGCAGCTTGGCATCTCTGTCATGAAGATGGCGATGGATACGACGGAAGAAGCTGTGGGCGAGATGTTGGAAAGTCTCGACCCTGCGGTCGGCAACAATATTGATATCTCGGTATGAAAAAGGGGGTTGCTGCACAAAATGTGCGGCAGCCCCTTTTTGCTGTATTCAATCGTTTTTACAGAAGCCTAGCCAATCGGTCTGCACCTTTGGCTTGACCTCTTGGACTTTCATGGGAAAACTTTTTTGCGAAAGACAAAAAAGATGTTGACTTTTTGACTTTTGTCGTGTATATTTGACTCATGGGTTAGCACTCAAGACGATTGAGTGCTAACAGCATGAGCTACACGCACAAACGTCCACTTTGTGGACAAAAGTGCGCCGCCCTTAATGAAAGTTAGCCAATCAGCCTGCGCCTTTGGCTTGGCTTCTTGGACTTTCATAGTAAACTACACGCACTAAAAAAATTTTCTCAGAGGAGGTGTGAGAATGCTTGATGAAAGGAAGCGGCGCGTTTTGCGGGCGGTGGTCGATGACTACATCTCGTCGGCGGAGCCTGTCGGTTCGCGCACGGTGGCGCGGCGGCACGATCTCGGCGTCAGTCCGGCGACGATTCGCAATGAGATGGCGGATCTTGAGGATATGGGCTACTTGGAGCATTTGCACACGTCCTCGGGGCGAATCCCGTCATCGAAGGGGTATCGCCTCTATGTGGACGATCTGCTCTCGCCCACGCCGATTGACGCGCGTGAGAGGGCGCTGATCGATCAATGGTATCGAAAGCGCGTGAAGCGCATCGAGAGCGTCTTTCAGGAAACGGCGAAGATCATTTCGCGTGTGACGAAGAATCTCGCACTCGTACTTGCGCCGCAGCTTGCCGAGGCTTCTTTTCGCACGCTGCAGTTTCTGCCGCTCGGCGAAGGGCGCGTCATCGCCGTCTTGATGACGGACGCAGGCTTCGTGGAGAACCGCGTCGTCAAGATGCCGAAGGGTGCGCGGTTCCAAGATTTCCAGCGCATGGCGGAAGTCATCAACCGATGTCTGTCGGGCGAGAAGCTTTCTTCCATCGGTGCAGCCGCCTTGAAGCGTATACGCGCCGAGGTCATGGATGAGTCGCTTTATCAGGCAGCGTTGGAGCTGATCTACGAAGCGCTCGACGAGGAGCGAAAGGAGCAAAGGCTCTACCTCGGCGGCACGACCGAGATGCTTGCGCAGCCGGAATTTCGCGATGTGGCGCGTGTACGCTCGATTCTCTCGATGCTCGAAGAGGAAGATTTCGTCAAAGGGGTCTTGCAGAAGAAGGCGCGGGAAGGGCTTGTCGTCACGATCGGCCGCGAGAACGAGTACAGCGGCATCGAGGATTGCAGCATCATTCGCGCGACGTACCACTTGGACGGCGAGTGCCTGGGTACGATCGCCGTTTTAGGGCCGACGCGCATGGAGTACGGCAAGGCGATGGCGCTCTTGGGTTATCTGAACCGCCATATCGCTGCGCTCGTGCAGCCTTTCCGCTGGTAGCGGCATAGCATGAAATACGAGGTGAAGGGAATGCCATCATTCATGAAGGATGAGTTGAAGAAGAAGGACGAGGAAAAGCTCGAAGAGATGAAGCGCGAGATCGACGAGGCAGAGTTGGCGGGAGAAGCAGCGGACGATACTGGCGAGGAGACTGCCGAAGGGAGCCATGAGGGTACCGAAGAGGCGGAAAATGGCGCGGACGATCCGGCGAAGCGTGCGGAAAAGCTCGAAGCCGATCTGGCGGAAAAGGACGCACAAATGCTGCGCCTGCGCGCGGACTTCGACAACTTCCGCCGCCGTTCGGCGAAGGAGCGCGAAGAGCTTGCCGCCGTCGTCACGCAGGGCATCCTCACGGATATGCTGCCGCTTCTTGATAACTTCGAGCGTGCGCTTTTAGCCGAAGGTTCTGGCCTCGACAGCTTCCGCGCAGGCGTCTCCATGATCTACAAGCAGATGACAGAAGCGTTCGCGAAGAACGGCTTGGAGGTCATTGATACAAAGGACAAGAAGTTCGATCCGAATTTCCATCAGGCGGTCATGCGCGTGCAGGATCCCGAGAAGGAGGACGATACGATCGAGCAGGAGCTGCAAAAAGGCTACATGGTAAAGGGGCGCGTCATACGTCCGAGCATGGTGCAGGTCGTTTCAAATTAAGGCAAATAGAGGAAACTCTTTTTATAGATATGAACATTTAGGAGGAATTCATCATGGCAAAAGCAATCGGCATCGATTTAGGTACTACGAACTCCGTCGTCTCCGTCATGGAGGGCGGCAAGCCCGTCGTCATCACGAATCCGGAGGGCAGCCGCCTGACGCCGTCCGTCGTCGGCTTCACGAAGACGGGCGAGCGTCTCGTCGGTCAGCTCGCCAAGCGGCAGGCGGTATCGAACCCCGACCGCACGATCGCGTCGATCAAGCGTCACATGGGTGAAAAAGACTACAAGGTTTCCATTGACGGCAAGGACTACACGCCGCCGGAGATCTCGGCGATGGTTCTGCAGAAGCTCAAGGCGGATGCGGAAGCCTACCTCGGCGAGACGGTGACGCAGGCGGTCATCACGGTGCCGGCGTACTTCAACGACAGCCAGCGCCAGGCGACGAAGGACGCGGGCAAGATCGCGGGTCTTGATGTCCTGCGCATCGTCAACGAGCCGACGGCGGCTTCGCTGGCGTACGGCGTCGACAAGGGCGGTGAGCATACGGTTCTCGTCTTTGACTTGGGCGGCGGCACGTTCGACGTCTCGATCCTCGAACTCAGCGAGGGTATGGTCGAGGTCAAGGCGACGAGCGGCGACACGCACTTGGGCGGCGACGACTTTGACCACGCCGTCATGAACTGGATGGTCGAGGAGTTCAAGAAGGAGAACGGCATTGATCTCTCCGCTGACAAGATGAGCGCACAGCGCCTTCTGGAAGCGGCAGAAAAGGCGAAGATCGAGCTTTCGAGCATGATGGAGACGCCGATCAATCTGCCGTTCATCACGGCGGACGCCACGGGGCCGAAGCATCTTGATTTGAAGCTCACGCGCGCCAAGTTTGATGAGCTTACGCACGATCTCGTCGAGCGCACGATGGGGCCGACGCGTCAGGCGATGTCGGATGCGGGTCTTTCGGCATCGGACATCGACAAGGTTCTTCTCGTCGGCGGTTCGTCGCGCATCCCTGCCGTGCAGGAAGCCATCAAGGGCTACTTCGGCAAGGAGCCGGATCGCAGCGTGAACCCGGACGAGTGCGTTTCCATCGGCGCGGCGATTCAGGCGGGCATCATTGTCGGCGAGGTCAAGGACATGCTGCTCCTCGACGTCACGCCGCTCTCTCTGGGGATTGAGACCTTGGGCGGCGTTTCGACGAAGCTCATCGAGCGCAATACGACGATTCCTGTCCGGAAGAGCCAGGTCTTCTCGACGGCGGCGGACAACCAGCCGTCGGTTGACATCCACGTCCTGCAGGGCGAGCGCGAGATGGCTGCGGGCAACAAGACGCTCGGACGCTTCGAGCTCTCCGACATCCCGCCGGCGCCGCGCGGCGTTCCCCGCATCGAGGTCGCCTTCGACATCGACGCGAACGGCATCGTGCACGTCTCCGCGAAGGATCTCGGCACGGGCAAGGAGCAGAAGATCACGATCCAGTCCGACAGCGGCATGAGCAAGGACGACATCGACCGCATGGTCAAGGAAGCGCAGGCGCATGAGGCGGAGGACAAGAAGCAGAAGGAGACCGTAGAGGTCAGAAACCGCGCCGATTCGGCTGTCTATCAGGCGGAGAAGGCGATTAAGGATCTCGGCGACAAGGTCGACAAGGCGAAGGCGGACGAAGTGCAGGCGGCGGCCGACAAGGTCAAGGAAGCGCTGAGGGGCACGGATACGGACGCCATCAAGAAGGCGACGGAAGAGCTGGAAAAGCCGCTCTATGAGATGAGCGCGGCGGCGTACCAGCAGGCGGGCGGCGCAGAAGCCGCAGCAGGCGCGGGTGCAGCTCCCGGTGCAGGTGCGGCGGACGCAGGTGCGAAGAGCGAGGACGACAATGTCGTCGACGCCGAGTACACGGAAGTCAAGGACGACAAGAAATAAGCGTAAGAAGTGACGGAGAGTGTGGAGCGTGGAGTTCATGCTCCGCACTCTTTTGACGATAAAGGACAGGCGCACTGAGCGCTGTGAGGTGTTTATTGTGAGCGAGAAACGCGATTACTATGAGGTGCTCGGCCTCTCCAAAGGCGCTTCGGATGCGGACATCAAGAAGGCGTTCAAGAAGATGGCGCGCAAGTACCATCCCGATTTGAACCGCGACAACCCGAAGGAAGCCGCCGAGAAGTTCAAGGAGGTCAACGAGGCCTATCAAGTCCTCTCCGATCCGCAGAAGAAATCGACGTACGATCAGTTTGGCCACGCGGCGTTTGACGGTGCGGGCGGCGGAGCGGGAGGCGCAGGGGGCTTCGGCGGTTTCGGCGGCGGCTTCGGCGGCTTTGGCGGCGGCATGGGCGGTTTCGGCATGGACGACATCATGGACGCCTTCTTCGGCGGCGGCGGTCGCCGCCGCGGGCCGAAAGGCCCTGAGCCGGGCAACGACCTGCGCTACGACTTGGAAATCACCTTCGAAGAAGCGGCGTTCGGCAAGGAGGTCGAGCTGACGGTTCCGCGCACGGAGAACTGTGACGCATGTCACGGCACGGGCGCTGCCGAGGGAACGAAGCCCGAGACGTGTCCCGACTGCCACGGCACGGGTCAGGTGCAGAAGGCACAGCGCACGCCGCTCGGCAATTTCATGACCTCGCGTCCGTGCAGCCGCTGCGGCGGCACGGGGCAGGTCGTCAAGAATCCATGCAAGAAGTGCGGCGGCACGGGTCACACGCGCGTCAGCCGCAAGATCGAGGTCAAGATCCCTGCGGGCATCGACGAGGGGCAGCGCGTGCGCATCTCGGGCGGCGGCGAAGCGGGGCAGCGCGGCGGCCCGAACGGCGATCTCTACGTCTATATCTATGTGAAGCATCACAAGCTGTTCAAGCGGAGCGGCGCGGACGTCATCAGCGAGGTGCCGATCTCCTTCGTGCAGGCGGCGCTCGGCGATACGATCGAAGTGCCGACCATCGACGGCAAGGCGGAACTGAAGATTCCTGCGGGCATCCAGTCGGGCACGGTGCTGAGGATGCGCGGCAAGGGCATCCCGCATCTAAGAGGCACGGGGCGCGGCGATCAGCATGTGCGCGTCAAGGTCTTGACGCCGCAGAAGCTTACGAGCAAGCAGAAGGACGCCTTGAAGGCATTCGGCGACCTATGCGGCGAAAGTGTCAATCCCGAGCAGAAGACGTTCAAGGATACGCTGAAGAGTTTCTTTAAGTGATCCGGATGGAGCCGTGATTCCTTAAGGCGTTTGCTGCAGGATGAAGTGCGCTTTTTCGGGAATACGGTGATCGAGGGAGTCGCTTCGGCGGCTCCTTTTTTGCATCCTTTGCGTGCGGATGAAGAAAAAATTTCGTATGTTGTAAAAGACAGGGATATTTTCCTTTGCATGGTTGACGCAGCGTCGTCTCTGTAGTAATCTACTGAGGAATAAAAGGAAGAGGAAACAGCAGGATGTTGGGGGTGCAGGCTTGATTCGCGTGGAAAATCTCGTAAAGGAGTTTCGTCATACGGATGCGGCGGGAAAAGCAGCGGTAAAGCGAGCGGTGGACGGTCTTTCGTTCGCCGTTGCACGCGGAGAGATCTTCGGTCTTTTGGGGCCGAACGGCGCGGGTAAGACGACGACGATTCGTATGCTGACGATGCTTACACAGCCGACGTCGGGCAGGATCTTTTACGAGGGGAAGCCGCTTTTTGGCAATGAAGCGGCGATCAAAGAGCTGATCGGCGTCGTGCCGCAGCAGGTGAACTTCGACCAGGATCTGACGGCGGGCGAAAATCTTGAGCTGCACGCGCGGCTGCACCACATAGGAGCGGCACAGCGCCGCGCACGCATCGAAGAATTGCTGGATTTCGTCGAGCTTGCAGGTGTGCGGCGCGATCCTGTGCGGCGTCTGTCTGGCGGCATGAAGCGCAGGCTTCTCATCGCCCGCGCTCTTGTGCATCAGCCGCGGATCCTCTTCCTCGACGAGCCGACGGTCGCACTCGATCCGCAGGTGCGGCGGCGCATTTGGGAGCTGATTCGCCGCATGGCGCACGAGGGTGTCACCGTGCTCTTGACGACGCACTACATCGAGGAGGCGGAGAATCTTTGCGCCCGTGTCGCCATCATGAATCGCGGGCGTCTCGCAGCGCTCGATGCGCCCACAGTCCTTTCTGAGAGCCTCGGCAGCTTCGTCGTCGAGTGGGACGGCGAGAGAGGGCGAGAGTACCGTTATTTCGCCGAGCGCAGGGATGCCGCAGCGTTTGCTGCATCGCTCGACGGCGCGGCGAGCATACGGCGCTCGAATCTGGAAGATGCTTTCATCGAGCTTACAGGGCGAAAGGAGGGGCTGTAAGTGCTCTATGATATATGGACAGTATTCTGGCGCGATTGGATCGTCCTGAAGCGTCGCTTGACGAAGTTCATCTTGAGCCGGATGGTCGCGCCTTTCCTATACCTCATCGCTTTCGGCTGGGGGCTTGGACGCAGTATCACGGTTTCTTCGGGGACATATCTCGATTTTCTTGTGCCGGGTATTCTTGCGCTCAACTCCATGAACATCAGTTTCAACAGCGTGATTCCCGTACACGCCGAGCGCATTTATCATAAAAGCCTTGAAGAGTATCTCGTCGCGCCGATTCGCCCGACAGCGTTTGTCATCGGCAAGGTGCTGGCGGCTGTGCTGCGCGGTCTTATTTCTTCTGCGATCATTCTCGCGCTTGCCTATGGTTTTGGTGCAGCGCTTGCACTGTCGCCGCTCTTTTTGCTCGTGCTTGTGCTGAATTGTGTGATCTTCGCTGAGATCGGCTTCATCGCGGCGATGAAGATCGAGACCTATGAGGAGATGGGGCAGGTCAATACATACGTCCTGCTGCCGATGTCGTTCCTCTGCGGCACATTTTTTTCGACGCAGGCGCTGCCGGATCTCGTGCGCGTGTTCATCGAGGTTTTGCCGCTCACGCATACGAGTGTGCTCCTGCGTACACTCGCGGGCGGCGGGGCGGGTGCGGCTCTGTCTTTTGGCGTACTCACCCTGTACGCGCTCGGATGCTTTTGGCTTGCGAGGCGGTCGTTTTTGCAGCTGACGCGTTAGGGAAACACGGATAAATTCAGCTCCCATCTTTGCAAATCTGGGCGACTTCATTTTATCAGCGTTTCCCTAGGTATACTCCTGTGTTTAGAAAGAGGATCCCCTGTGTTTAAGAATATTTTACATCACCATGCGCGTTCGGCGGACGACTGCGGGCACCTTTGCTGCACGAAGGTCGAGGACTTCGCCGTATCTTTCGGACGGGCGGAAATTTTTTCGGGTGTGAATCTGCACGTTCACTGCGGGCAGCTTACCGCGCTCATCGGGCCGAACGGCGCAGGCAAGTCAACGCTTCTTCGCGCGATCCTTGGGGAAGTGCCGCACAAAGGAAGACTCTCCTATACGGATGCGGCGGGAAAGCGTGCGGGACATCCCGTCATCGGCTATGTGCCGCAGTATTTGCGCTTCGACGTGAGTTCGCCGACGAGTGTCATGGACATCTTCATGGCATGTCTTTCGCGCCGTCCCGTATGGCTCTTTCCGACGAAGTCTCTGCGCCCTCGCGTCTTAAAAAGCCTTGCGCGCGTGCGTGCCGAGCATCTCATTGATCGACGGCTCGGTGCGCTGTCGGGCGGTGAACTGCAGCGCGTGCTTCTTGCGCTCGCGCTCGATCCCGCGCCGGATCTTCTGCTCCTCGATGAGCCTGTCTCGGGCGTCGATCAGAATGGCTTGGAGCTTTTCTATCAGCTCGTCGCCGAGCTTCGCGCTGAGGAGGACATGGCGATCATTCTGATCTCGCACGATCTGAATCTCGTCGCGAAGTACGCCGATCAGGTCGTGCTGCTCGATCATGCGGTCGTCGTGAGCGGCACGCCCGCCGAGGTCTTTGGCGACGTGCGCACGAAGAAGATCTTCGGTATGCTTGCGGGTGCAGATTTGCAGGAGATGGCGGCAGATGTGCCCGCTGCGACGCAGAGCAAAGGGATGCCGAAGCAGGAAAGGACAGAAAAAGAGAGCGGGGAGATGCACTGATGGAAGTTCTCTATGCGATTCTTGCCGCGCTGCCCTTCGATTGGCTGCAGCACGGCTTCATGAAGAATGCCTTTCTCGCCGTGCTGCTCGTGACGCCGCTTTTCGGGCTTCTGAGTACGATGGTCGTGTCGAACCGCATGGCATTCTTCTCGGACTCTCTGGGACACGGCGCTTTCACGGGGCTTGCCGTCGGCGTCCTTTTGGGGTGGCTCTCGCCGCTTCTCTCGCTCGTCGCCTTCTCCATCGTCTTTGCACTTCTCATCACCTATATCAAGAGCCGCAGCAGCACATCGACGGACACGATCATCGGCGTCTTTTCCTCGACGGGCATTGCGCTCGGTTTGATGCTTATGAGCCGCGGCGGCGGTTTCAACAAATATTCCTCGTACTTGATCGGTGATCTTCTTTCGATCGCGCCCGAGGAGATCGCTTCGCTCTTTCTCGTCTTTCTCGCTGTCATTCTCGTCTGGGCGGTCATATTCAATTCGCTGCTCGTGCTCTCGATCAACGCATCGTTCGCCCGAAGCCGCGGCGTCGCCGCTTTCTTCACGGAGGCGCTCTTCGCCTCGGTGCTCGCCGTCGTCGTCGCCGTCAGCATCCAGTGGGTCGGGCTTCTCATCATCAACTCGCTGCTTGTGCTGCCTGCCGCTGCCGCGAGAAATATCGCGCAGAACGTCAAGAGTTACCATCTGCTGTCTGTCGCCGTCGCGCTCTTTTCGGGCGTTGCGGGGCTCGTGCTCGCTTACTATTGCAATATGGCGGCGGGTGCGAGCATCGTCGTCGTCGCCGCCGCCGTTTTTTTTCTCACGCTGCTGCTTAAGCCGTACTTTGTGCGGTAAAGCCGCGCTCTCGCGGCAGTTCGGGCTTCGCGGCGGTTCGCCGCACATAGGAGGTGCCCGGTTTGCAATTCTATACCTATGCTTACATCGTGCAGCACAGTCAGATCAACGACGTCGTGCAGTATAGCCTGTCCTTTCTCGCGCTCTTCGCGCTGCTTTTTGCTATCATCAAGTATCTGCGCAACCGCCTCGTCACGCGCTATCGCGACCTCATCGTCATCCTCTTCCTCGCCGTCGCTTTTCTGGGCGGCGCACAGTGGAACAGCTTCAGCCAGACGAAGAACGACCGCGAGCAGACTTCGCGCATGGCGGGCTTCCTGCACAGCCTTGGAGAAGAGATGCAGGTAGAGCCTGAGGAGATTCGCACGAACTCCACGCACTTGAAGCAGGGGCTTCTCGTCGAGGTGCGGGGCAAGTATTACGAGATCACGTTCAACAGCGATTTTACGTCCTTCAAGTATGAGGAGACACATCTGATGACGCGCGACGTGAAGCTGCTGGATAAGGATTCGTAGGAGGGAAACGGCATGTTCATATATTCGATGGTTTTGGCGAAACTCGCGCTCGGGCTTTTGTGCCTTGTGCTGCAGATCAACCTTCTCGGCAAAGGGAACCTTGCGCCGAGCTCCGCGACGGATCAGGTGCAGAACTACGTTCTCGGCGGCATTATCGGCGGCGTCATTTACAACGACAGCATCTCCGTTCTGGATTTTCTTCTCGTGCTCGTTGCATGGACGATGCTCGTCCTCATCCTGAAATACATGAAAGCGACCAGTGCGCCCGTCAAATCGTTTATTGACGGCAGTCCCGTGCGCATCATCGAGCGCGGCAGACTCAACGTAGAAGAGTGTATGCGCCACGGTCTTTTGGCGCACGACATCCATCTGAAGCTGCGCATGGCAGGCGTCTACTTCGTCAAGGACGTCAAGCGAGCCGTCCTGGAGCAGAACGGTCAGCTTACGGTGATTCAATACGGCGAGCAGAACGCACGTTATCCTGTCATTGTCGATGGGCAGGTGGACGACGATGCTCTGGAGATCGCCGACAAGGACAGGATTTGGCTCGATGCGGCGCTCAGAGAGCAGGGCTATGAGCTTAAGGATGTCTACATCGGCGAGTATAAGGAAGGTGCGCTCACGGTATACCCGTATGATGCACGGGCATAAATAAGAATTGACATTTCCTATGGAAAAGTGATATATTACATTTAATGCGCTCGTAGTCCAGTGGATAGGACGTTAGCCTCCGGAGCTGAAAGCGTGGGTTCGACTCCCGCCGAGCGCACCATTGGGTGATTTGAAGGAGGGCGCGGTTTCGCGCCCTCTTTATCGTATGGAGCTTATGCTGCGAGAGGTGGGATGTGCGATGAATGAAAAGGCGAGTGCGGCGATGCGCACCTTCCTTGAAGCGATGGGACTTGACCTCGCGGCGCACGGCATGGAAAAGACGCCGGAGCGCGTGACGGAGATGTTCGAGCTGCTTTTTTCAGGCTGCGGAGAAGATGCGTCTCTAGCCTGGGGCGAGCTGTTCGAAACAAAAGCGCATGGTTTGACGGCAGTGCAGCATATTCCGTTTTACTCGCTGTGCGAACATCATCTCGTGCCGTTTTTCGGCGAAGTGCATATCGCCTATTTGCCGAAGGTCGGCAGGATTGCAGGCTTCAGCAAATTCGTCCGCGTCGTAAGTATTCTTGCAAGAAGGCCGCAGCTGCAGGAGCGCTTTACGCGCGAGATTGTCGATGCGGTGATGGCGGGGCTTTCGGCGGACGGCGCACTCGTCGTCGTCGAGGCGCGTCAACTCTGTATGATGATGCGCGGCGAGCTTGCGCCGCGCACACGCACGCTGACCTCGGAGGCGGGCGGCAAGGTCGCTGAGGATGCAGCGCTTCGGAAAGAAGCGTGGGAGCTTTTGATGCGAGGGGCAAAGGAGTGATGGGGATGAAAGCGAAGCGGCATTACCGGCTGCCGTCGGGCAAGGAGCTGACCATCGGCGACGGGACGCTCGTCATGGGTATTTTGAATGTGACCCCCGATTCCTTTTCGGACGGCGGCAAGTGGAACACGCTGGACAAGGCGCTTGCTCATGCCATGCAAATGGTCGAGGACGGCGCGGCGATCATCGACGTCGGCGCGGAGTCGTCGCGCCCCGGCTTCATCCCTGTATCGGCGGCGGCTGAGATCGCGCGTCTTGCCCCCTTTTTGGAGCATATAGCGCCGAAGATTCCCGTGCCGATCTCCATTGATACGTTCAAGGCGGAGACGGCGCGTGAGGCCGTGCGGCTTGGTGCGGACATCTTGAACGATATATGGGGTCTGCAGTACGCGGCGGAAGAACGCGGCGCGATGGCTCGCATCGCAGCCGAATACCACGCGCCCGTCGTCGTCATGCACAATCAGGCGCGCACCGAGTACCGAGAGGACATCGTCGCCGCCATGCAGGCGTTCTTTCGCGAGAGCTTGGCGATTGCCTCGGAAGCGGGTGTGGCTGCGGATCAGGTGATCTTTGACCCCGGCATCGGCTTTGGCAAGACGCCGGCGGCGAACATCGAGGTGCTGCATCGTCTGCGTGAGCTGTGCGCACTGGATGGAGAGCCGTATCCGCTGCTCTTGGGGGCGAGCCGCAAGAGTTTCATCGGCTATGCGCTCGATCTGCCTGTAGAGGAGCGGCTCGAAGCGACGGGCGCGGCGGCGGTGCTCGGCGTCGCCGCCGGCGCATCCATCGTGCGCGTGCACGACGTCAAGGAGATCGTGCGCATGTGCCGCATGGCAGACATCATCTTGGAGGGCAAAAAGCATGGACAGGATTGAGATTTCGGGTATGGAGTTCTTCGGCTGTCATGGCTGCTTTGCCGAAGAGCGGCAAAGCGGGCAGACATTTCTCGTCGATGTCGTACTCCATCTCGACCTGCAGGAGGCGGGGCGGACGGACGATCTTGAAAAGAGCGTCGATTATGCGGCGGTCTTTGCCGATGTGCGCGAGGTCGTCGAGGGCGCGGCGAAGAATCTCATTGAGGCGGTGGCGGAAGAAGTCGCGGCGAGACTGCTCGAACGATATGCGCTCTCTCGTGTCGAGGTCGCCGTGCATAAGCCGGCGGCGCCGATCAAGGGGGCGTTCCGCGACGTCTGCGTGCGCATGGAGAGGAGCCGCGCATGAGCGATGAAGCGACGAAGCGTGAGCCTGCCGCTGCAGTCGGACAGCCGCACTGTCGTCCCGGCTGTGCCCCTCGGCCTTATCTCGTCTATCTGAGCCTTGGCGCGAATCTTGGCGACCGCTGTGCATCCCTGAAGCGTGCGCTGCGTCTTCTTTCGCATATCGAGGGAACGCAGCTCATGCGCGTATCCTCTTTTTATGAGACGCCGCCTTGGGGCGAGACGAATCAGCCCCCGTTTCTCAATGCCTGCGCCGTCGTCCGAACGCATCTGCTGCCGCTTCTCCTGCTGCGCGCTGCCCAGCGCATTGAGCGTGCGCTCGGCCGTGTGCGCAGGGAGCATTGGGGACCGCGCATGATCGACATCGATCTGCTTTTCGCCGAAGGCTATACGAGCGCTGCGCCGGAGCTTCGCTTGCCGCACCCATACCTGCACGAGCGAGCGTTTGTCCTTGTGCCGCTTTATGAGATCGAATCTGGGCTTATCGTCCAAGAAAAGCGCATAGATGAGTGGCTTGAGCGCTCGTCGGATGCAAAGGTTTGCCGAAAACGGTTTCGTGCCCCATCTTTATAAATATGAAAGAAATTCATGTGCGTAATGATAAGAAAAGCTATCTTTTTCTGTTAATACATGGTAGAATAGACATGGTTAATTGTAATTTCATGAGAAGTACGCCAAAGGGTTTGGATGGCGCGTCTGTCCTCTCCGTGGTATTCTAGGAGGGTAAAGCATGGCTAGGTTCAGTATGGCAGAAGCGCGTCAGCTGGAGAAAAACCTTGCGCCGATATACGACCTCGTTCGCTTTGTTGATGCAAAGGCTTGCAAGGTGCTTTATTTTGAGGAAGACGGAACCGTGCGCAGCGAAGGCCGCTGTTTCAACACTTGGGGCAGGGAGCATCGCTGTCGTCATTGTACGAGCTTTTGCGCCGATCAGTCACAGAAGAAGATGGAAAAGGATGAGGTTTCGAACGATCATATCTATCATGTTCTTTCGACGCCGATTGAGGTGGAGATGCCAGATAAGAGCATTTTCCACTGTGCGATGGAGCTTGTGACGAATTATCCGCGCAGCGCCGCCGCGCGCGAGATGCGCGACCGCGATGTGCTGCAGATTCTCTCGCGCGTCAAGGATACGGCACATGCGGGCGTCTTGTGCTTCAACGTAGAAGATTCCTGCATCTATGCAAACCTTGAGGCGTACCGCCTGTTTCAGGTGCCGCCCGGCGAGATGGAGCTTCTGCGGCGCTTCTTCGCCGCATGGCTCAAGGATGAAACGTGGGAAAGCCCGTGGGAAAGCGTTGCGTCATGGGAGCAGGATTTTTTTCTCGAAGGAGAGAAGTTCATCTATCGGGTAACCATGGCGAAGCTCTTCGACGCCGACGGTCGTTACAAGGGATACTACTATGCCGTTCGTGACACGCATACGGAGTCCGAGAAGGAGAGCGCGGAGCTTTCCTGGTCGCGCGACAAGCTCACGGGACTGTACGACCGCGAGGGCTTCTACGGCGCTGTGCGCGAAGAGCTTGACTACGGCGTGAAAGGCGGACGCTACATCATCTGCTCGAACATCAAGGATTTCAAACTCGTCAATGAGCTCATGGGCGAGGAGAAGGGCAATGAGATCTTGAAGAGCCTGGCGGAATTCTTCTCCGATCTCGCTATGGATTCGGGCGCTGCAGGTCGGCTGCATGGCGATCATTTCGCCGCTTATGTTGACAAGGAACGCTTCACGGAACATGACCTGCGGGAAGGTCTTGAGCTTTTGAGCAGGACGTTTGACAGCAGCACGTTCAAGCTGAGCATCCATCTGGGCATCTATGAGATCCAAGAGGTGCAGATGCCCATCGCCGTCATGTGCGACCGCGCACATCTCGCGCTCTCGCTCGTACACAGCGAGAACGGCAACAAGGTGGAGTTCTACAATGACGCGCTCATGGAGCGCACGCTGCGCGAGAAAGAGATCTTGGGCAGTTTTGACGATGGGATATTGGAACGGCAGCTTGCCGTCTATCTGCAGCCGCAGGTATCCGCCGAGGGGGAGCTTCTCGGCGCGGAAGCGCTCGTGCGCTGGAATCATCCGGAAAAAGGTATCCTTGTGCCCGGGCAGTTCATCGGCATCTTGGAGAATGCAGGGCAGATCCATCGTCTCGATCAGTATGTCTGGGAAGAAGCGGCGGCAATCCTGAAAAGCTGGCAGGGCACGGAAAAGGAAGGGCTGACGATATCCGTCAATATTTCCGTCAACGATATGCTTCATCTCGATATCTACCAGACAGTGACGGACATTGTGAAGCGGTACGGCATCGACCCCAAGCAGCTGAAGCTGGAGATCACGGAGACGGCGCTCATGAGCGACATCGACAAGTATCGCAAACTCATCGCCCGCCTCCAGGGCGCAGGCTTCGAGGTGGAAATCGACGACTTCGGCAGCGGCTATTCCTCGCTTTCGATGCTCAAGGACATCGAGGCGGACATCCTGAAAATTGATATGGGTTTCCTGCGTCAGACAGGCAACACCAAGCGCAGTTCCGTCATCTTGAACGCCGTCATCGCTATGGCGAAATGGCTCGGGATGCGCGTCATCACGGAGGGCGTGGAAACGAAGGAGCAGGTCGAGCATCTGCGGTCGCTCGGCTGCGACATGTTCCAGGGCTATTTCTTCGCGAAGCCCATGCCGGTTGCGGAGTTTGAGGCAAAGTATTTTTGCAAGAGCGCCGGTTGAGAAAAGAGCGGCAAGCCGGTTCGCTGTTTTTTCGGCGAAGAGCGTCCTGCCGTGCGGGAGGAATATTGGAAATGAAAAAGAGTCGGATGAAGCGGGCAGGGCGGCGGACGGCTGCTCTTGCCGTCGGCTTTTTGGCAGGAATGAGCGCGGACGCGCTCGCTGCGCGCGTCGATCCACAGGAGCTTGAACAGCTGCGCGGTGTTGTCGGTATGCTGCTCGAAGATGTCGAGGAGTTTTACCATGTGACGATTTTGATTGAAGCATTTCTGATCTTCATGCTCCTCGCTTTGATCATCTTGGGGATTGTCGGCTATACCAAGCTGAAACGGGAGGTTCGCGATCTGCGCCGTCATGTTTATGGCGAGGAGGCTTTCGAGCCGGAGCCGCAGGAAGATTTGGCGTCCCCCTTCGAGCCTCTGCCCGTGGTTGAGCCGGAGCCGGAACCGGCGGTGCGAGCTGCGCCCGAGAAAGTGCTGACGCCGCTGGAACGCTTCATGGAAGCATACGGCGAGGCGAACGGCATAGAGGATGCGGCGCTGCGCGAAGCTCGACTCAGCAGCCTTTTGGCGGAGTTCCCCATCCAGACGTTCACCTGCACGAATCCCGAAGCGCGAAAGCTCGACCCGAACGCACCGCCGACTTTTGAATCGCGCGACGAGGGCGACTTCTGGGCGCTTAAGAAGGACGGCGATGCAGACGATTATCACGTCGTGCCGAATCCGGCGCTCATCTATAATGAGGAGCGTCATCGCTTCTGCGGCATGAAGGAAGCCTTTGCATCCAACTATCAAGAAGGCAAGGAATATACGCACATGACGCTCGACGCTCCCGCGCGCTTCAATCTGATGGGAAAACTTTGGGCGCCTCTGCGTCCCGGTAAGATCACGCTCTCAGGAGAGCGTGAAGCATAGAGAAAACCTCCGGCAGGAAAGGTCGTCTCCTGCCGGAGTTTTTCTGTTTCAGGAATGGGGGATAAAATGAAGTTCGTCAGATTGTCGCAAGTATCTATACATATAAGTATTTACTTGGCAGATATTTGCGACGGTTGTTCTTATGAAGAAAATTTATCGAAGAGGACCGTCAAAGCTGCTTTATTTTAATTAAAATCTAATCTAATCTAATCTAATCTAATCTTGACATACAAGTTATGAGTGCATTATTATTCCTTATGGAAGTATAAGATAAAATTATTTTATACTATATGTTTTCTTTATCGTTCATGGGAGGAATATGATGCGAAGTTTTTGCAAGAAATGGAAGAAGAGCAGGTACAGCCTTTTGACGGCAGGTGTTTTGTTGAGCTTGGGCATCAGCTCGTCTGCCTTAGCGGCGGAGCAGACCGGTACGGAGTTCAATCAAGGGCGTATAGATGGAAAATTTACATTGAGCGGTGATTTTAAGAAATACAAGGTTTGGGACAACAGCAGAAAAACGTATGAATTTGGCAAAGACAGCATATTGAATGTGAGGTCTATCACGGGCGAAAGCAATCTGATCCGACTCAATGCGCCGGATGTCACGCTCACGCTGAATTCCAAGGACGAGTACGGCGTGCAGAGTTATTGCGGACGCCACTTCAAAGCAGGTCACAATTACAAAAAGGTCAAGGATGTCAATATCACGGTAAAAAAACTCATACTCAATGTGGATTCAACCAAGATGAGCGGCGGCGGCAAAGAGACCTTCGGTATCGTCTGTGCGTCCGATCAGACAAAGAATGCGACCGTTACCGTGAACGGTGATGTTGATATTAACGTGAAGAGCAAATATTATAAAGATCCCGATGCGACGGGCGAGGTGGATCCGACATTCACCAACGGCATCGCTACTACGCATCACGGCAATGTCGTAATCAACGGCAATGCGAAAATCCATGTGCGCGTACCGGAGCAGGCTGCAGCTTCGGAGCATCGTCCGCCGGCGTTTTTGCGGCACTACTACGTCAACGGAATTTTTGCGGGACTGAACTACGATAATGATAAAGCGGGCAGTCGCGTCACAATCAACGGGGATGCTGATGTTGACGTCGATGGTACGGGCGTTCATGCCGGTGGTCGTTCGCTCATCACGATCAAAGGCGGCGGTGTGATACGAACGCAGAAGGATGATAATTTGCCGCACTTTTCCTTAAATGCGGAAGAGGGTGTCATTCACATGAATGTGCGTCTCGATGCCGCAGGGAATGTCATAGGCGCCGGCGATCGTTCAACCAAAATCTATGGAAATATCGGTCTCATTGATCGTGAAGAAGATACGGGAAAGATCACAGGAACTTCGCCGACGACGATTAACTTGGGTTTGACAACGGCGGATTCTGTTTTTCATGGCGTTGTATTGGACGACTTCAAAGAGCATGGCAAGAATGAGCCGGACAAAAAGGCGATTCGTGAAAATACGGGACTGCGTATGTACCTGCAAAACGGCGCCGAGTGGCATAATGCCGCGTGGGGCGCGATGCTGCCCGAAACACCTTGGCGCGGCGTAACGCATAAATTCACGGGCAGCAAGGTGCTTTCTCTTATGGGCGGCGCGACGCCGGAGGCGGCAGGACGCATTTTCCAGGAAGATGAGCGCCCGATTCAAGTGGAAAAGTACAGTGGCTATACGCAGGTGCTATATAAGCATGATGCAGCCGATCCGACGAAGATTCAAGGCGGCGACGTCGTGATCAAGAAGGCTGCAGCGGGAAGCGGCATCACCCTGCGCACCGACGCTGCAGGACTCGATACAAGCTCAGGTGCGCCGGAGGATAAGAACAAGGTCAATGCAGCGCTCCATGCCTTGGCGCAGAAGCTCTTCTACAGCGCCTATAAAGATGGGGAAGAGAATCTCAAAGGTAAGGTGGAGATCGCAGAAGGTCTGACGACGCCGAGCGCAGCGCTTCGCACCGAAAGTATGACCTATAAGCGCGAGAACGGGCAGGGGCAATATGCCTATCAAGAGCTGCCGCCCTCTGTCACCTATGGTCCGAGTGAAACCGTGATCATGAGAGAGACGAAAACGGCGTTGACCGCAGGTGCTTTGGCATGGCGTAACAACAACAACGATCTTGCGCGGCGCATGGGTGAGCTGCGTTTGAAGAATGCGGAGCGCGGCGCATGGGTCAAATATTTGGGCGGCAAGACGTTCATGAACGATCAAGGCGTCGATATGAGTCAGAGCTATGGCATCGTACAGGTGGGCTATGATCGTGACGTCAAGGATTGGACGGTTGGCGCGCTCGTTGACTACGGCAAGATGAAGAGCAGCAGTGCAGGCTCCAGCGCCGATGACCGCCTTGTGGGATTGGCGGTTTATGGCGTCAAGCAGCAGAAGGATGGCTCGTATCTCGACCTTATCGTGCGTGCCAACCGCCTGAGCGGTGATTTTACCGTGCGTAACAGCGCCGTCGAATTGCAAGGGGATCATAAGAACTTTGGCATTTCAGCGAGTGCAGAATACGGCAAACGCTTTGCGCAGCCCGGCGGCTTTTATATCGAGCCGAGCGCCGAGCTGACGTTGGGGCATCTGCAGGGCGATGACAGCACCGCACGCAACGGCAGCAATATCCTGCATGTGCGCCAGGATGCTTTCAACAGCGCTGTCGGCAAGCTGGGACTTGGGATCGGTCAGGAAACGAAAGCGAGCAACGTATTTTTGAAGCTGGGTCTGGCGCATGAATTTGCCGGCGACCTTGATGTGCGCTATCATGAGCCGGGCTATACGCCGAAGAGCACGCATGTTTCCTTGAAAGATACATGGATGGAGCTGGAAGCGGGCGGCAGCGTTCTTTTGAGCGACAGGGCGTATGCTTATACCGGCTACACAAGATCGTTCCGTACAGATGTTCATGATCATTGGCGTGTGGACGCAGGCGTGCGTTTCAGCTTCTAAGCGCTGAGACGTAGATTCCGCAGGGAAATCCGGCGAGCAGCAAGATATATAAAGGACTGTTCATGTGTCGAATTCGACGCATGAACAGCCCTTTTTGTATGGGTTCTTCGCGTATATTATGCTTGGAAGTCTTCGACTTCGGCTGCACCGTGCTCGGGAAGCTCTTCGAGGAGCAGCGCTGCCGCATCGATCCAGTCGCCTTCAAACGATTCGATCTTGCCGGCGTCGCAGAGTGCGGCGAGCTTCGGCTCGATCGGCAGACGCGCGAGAAGCGGCAGGTAGTAGTCGCGGGCAATCTCTTCGATATGGCTGTCGCCGAAGATTTTATGCTCCTTCGAGCAGTCAGGGCATTTGAAGTACGCCATGTTTTCGACGATGCCGAGCACGGGGGCGTTCATTAGAGCCGCCATTTTAACAGCCTTTTCGACGATCATGGAGACGAGTTCCTGCGGCGAGGTCACGACGATGATGCCGTCGATGGGCAGCGATTGGAGTACGGTCAAGGGAACGTCGCCCGTTCCCGGCGGCATGTCAACGAAGAGATAGTCCTCATTTTCCCAGACGACGTCCTGCCAGAACTGCTGCACGACGCCGGCGACGATGGGACCGCGCCAGACGACGGGGTCGGACTCGTCTTTCAAAAGCAGGTTGATCGACATGACGTCGATGCCGCCCGCGCTCTTCAAGGGTCGAATGCCCGCAGAATCGGCGGATGCCTTCTGCACCGCACCCTTGACACCGAAAACTTTTGGGATCGAAGGCCCCGTGATGTCAGCGTCGAGCACGCCGACGCGATGCCCGCGCCGCGCCATCGCGGTCGCGAGAAGTGCGGTGACGAGCGACTTGCCGACGCCGCCTTTGCCGCTCATGACGGCGATGACGCGCTTGACGCTGCTGCGTTCGTTCGGCGGGGTCAAAAGGCTCTGCGGCTCCTGCTGTGCGCTGCCGCAGCCGCCTGCTGAAGAACAGCTGCTGCATCCGCTGCTGCTGCAATTTTCACTCATGATGAATCTCTCCTTTATCATGGAAACTTTATCTGCTTAATCAAGTATATCCTCTATATTAGTCGGTTTTTCTGAATTGTCAATAGGCTGGCGACGCTATGCTGCGTTATTCCAGTGCACGAAGAATACGATAAAGCTGCTCTTTGAGCGCCTCGGCTTCTTCGAGCGTGAACAGCGTACCTTTTTTATTGACCAAACAGCCCATCGCATAGGGAATCTTTTCGGCTTCTTCGCGCAGGGCTTCCCCTTCCTGCGTGATCTCCACGATGACGACGCGCTCATCGTCCGCCTTGCGGCGGCGCTTCAGATAGCCCATGCTTTCCAACTTCTTGAGCACGGGCGTCAGGGTGCCGGAGTCAAGGTACAGACGCTTGCCGAGGTCGTGCATGGTGACGGTATGTTCTTCCCAGAGCACCATCATCGTGACGTACTGTGCATAGGTAAGGCCGATCTTTTTCAGAAAGGGATTGTAGGCAGCGACGATCTTGCGCCCCGTAGCATAAAGCGGGAAACAAAACTGGTTTTCCAGAAGAAGAGGATCGAATTCCTTTTTTGCCATTGACAACATCTCCATAGAATGATTCTTTTTTTTGATATTTTAGCAGATAAATACAATATAAGCAAATAAAATATAGAGAAATAAAATTTTATAAAATTATATTTGACAAAATATGATTGCGGTGTATAATAAGAGATGTAAACAGGTTCCCTTACATACGAAATGGATCGGGGCCCTGCTTATATGGACGCATTGGAAATTTGACCCTGCAAAGATTGGCTTTGAAGTAGGGTGTGATTGATTTGGATGAATATAGGAGGTTTTCATGATGAGCACAGTTGTTTTGGCAGTATCAACCTTTGTATGCGCTACGGCATTTCGGCTTCTTGGTGAAGAAGTGCGAAAAAGTTTAAGGAAGTGCTGAATAGGCTCATGCCTCTTTGCGGGAAGGATCATTCTGCATGAGGCAATGGCTGCAAGGAATCCGACAGCATGAGTTTCCGATGGGAGACGCATGCTGTTTTTATCTATGAAAATGAGGTGAGAGGCATCATAGATGAATCTTATCTCTAAAAGTCTACAGGATAAGTAAAATAATGATAATTGATTTCATTTACATACTGCGAGAAACATGTTATACTACATGCTAAGAAATTAAAGGAAGAAGGTGCAGTATGAATTTTTTGAAGAGAATGGTTCGGGGAAGCGGCAAGGGGATGTTCCTGCTGGCGGTCTGCCTTGCGGCAGCGCTTCTGGCGGCGGGATGCGGCGGTGCGTCGGGAGACTCATCGGCGGGCGCAAAGAAGAAGGTAACGGTCACGACGTCATTCCTCGCCGATATGACGAAGGAACTGGCGGGCGACTATGTTGATGTCGATCTCATCATTCCGGCGGGTGAGGATCCGCATCTTTACGTCGCGCAGCCGGCAGACCTCAAAAAGCTCAAGGATGCCGATCTCGTGCTCTACCACGGACTGCACTTCGAGGGCAAGATGGTCGAGATCCTTGAAAAGCGCGGTACGGCGGTGACGGCGGATTTCCCGACGGACGCTGTACTGCGCATGGAAGAGGACGGCGAGAGCGTCGTTGACCCGCACTTCTGGTTCAGCATCGCGCTCTACAAGAAGGCGACGGAGAAGGCGGCGGAGAGTCTCTCCAAGCTCGTGCCCGAGCATGAGAAGGAGATCCGGGCGAATTGTGCCGCGTACCTCGCCAAGCTCGATGCGCTCGACGCCGAGGTCAAGGAGAAGATCGCCTCGATTCCCGAAGGCAAGCGCAACCTCGTCACGCCGCACGACGCTTTCAACTATTTCTCGAAGAGCTATGGCATGACGGTCGTCGCGCCGCAGGGCGTGAGCACGAATTCCGAGGTGGCGAATGCCGACATTGAAAAGACCGCAGACTTCATCGTTGAGCACAAGGTCAAGGCGGTCTTTGCCGAGAGCACGACGAATCCCGAGCGCATGAAGAAGCTGCAGGAAATATGCAAATCGAAGGGCTTCGATGTCGAGATCGTCGGCGGCGAGGGGAATGAACTGTTTTCCGATTCGCTCGCACCCGCAGGGCAGAAGGGAGATACGTTCATCGACATGTATCGTTTTGACGTCGATCTGATCGTCCGTCATCTGAAGTAAGGAAAAGGGCAAAAAGGGCGGGCGACCGCCCTTTTTTGCTTTTGTCGGTTGGTGCGTTTGAGTTGGCTGATTCTAGGGAAAGAGGGCGGAATATGGGAGAAAAGATGCTGCTTCATGTGGAAGATGTGACGATGGCGTACCGCGAGAGCGCGGTGCTCTGGGACATTGATCTCGATGTGCCGACGGGCGTGCGATGTGCGATCGTCGGGCCGAACGGCGCGGGAAAATCGACGCTCTTGAAGGGGGTTCTCGGTCTTGAAAAGCCCGTCGCCGGCTATGTGCGCATCTGGGGCAAGACGATCGATGAGGTGCGCGAGCGCATCGCCTATGTGCCGCAGCGCGGCGCGGTCAACTGGGATTTCCCGACGACGGTGTTCGATGTCGTGCTCATGGGGCGCTATGTGCATATCGGGCTCGTGCGCCGCCCGGGCAAAGAAGATCGCGAGAGGGCGAGGGCGGCGCTCGCTGAGATGCAGCTCGAAAAACTCGCCGAGCGCCAGATCTCGGAGCTTTCGGGCGGACAGAAGCAGCGCGTCTTTATCGCGCGCGCGCTCGCGCAGGAGAGCGATCTCTACATCATGGACGAGCCGCTGGCGGGTGTGGATGAGACGACGGAGCGCATCGTCATGGACAAGTTCGTCGCGCTGCAGAAGGAGCGCAAGACGGTGATCGCCGTGCATCACGATCTTTCGACGCTCGATATGTATTTCGACTATCTCGTTGTCCTGAACCGCACGATCAAGGCGAGCGGCTACTTGAAGGATATGGACAAGGAGGCGGCGCTTGCGCTCGCTTTCCGCCCGAAGGAGCGATGACGATGGACACGCTGCTGAATTACACCTTTCAGATCATTGCTCTCGGCACGGCGCTTCTCGCAGCTGTCGCGGCGCCTGTTGGCGCTTTGAGCGTCTACAAGGGGCAGAGCCTCATCGGCGACGCCATCGGACATGCGACGTTTCCGGGCGTCGTCCTCGCATTCATGGCGTTTTCGACGCGCAGTCCCGCCGTGCTTCTCGTCGGCGCGATGGCGGCTGCTGCCGTCACTTTCTTCGCCATTCAGGCGGCGAACGAGAACACGCGCGTCGGACTCAATGCCAACCTTGCCGTATTCCTCTCGGGCTTCTTCGGCCTCGGCATGGTCTTGAAGAGCTTCATTCAAGGGAATGAAGCCTATCGCGGCGCGTCGCAGGCGGGGCTTGAGACGTACATCTTCGGGCAGGCGGCGTATATGCTCGAAGCCGATGTGAAGCTCATCGCTCTCGTCGCCGCCCTCTGCGCGACGCTGCTCTTCTGCTTCTATAAGGAATTGAAGGTATTCGTCTTTGATGCGGAGTATGCGCGTGCCGTGGGGCTGCCTGTACGCTTTTTGCAGGTTCTCCTGCCCTTTTTGACGATCGCTGTCATCGGCATCGGCATCAAGGCGGTCGGTGCGATCCTCATCAGCTCGTTCCTCATCATCCCATGCGTCGCGGCGAGCCAATGGTCGGACGATTTTGTGCGTGTGCTCTTCTTGAGCGCCGTCTTCGGCGTCGTCTCAGCGCTTGCCGGTACTTATGTGAGTACGCTGGAGCAGGGGATGTCAACGGGACCGAGCATCATCCTCGCGGCTTCCGCCATCGCTTTTTTGTCCATGCTCTTCGGCAAGCGGGGCGTGTTCAGAAAGCGCGGAAGGAGGGATGAGGCATGACGGATTCTTTGCTCGTGCTCGCTCTGACGGCGGCGGCGTGCGCCCTGCCCGGCGTGTTTCTGCTTCTGCGCAACCTCTCGATGATGGCGGATGCGATCAGCCACACGGTGCTCCTCGGCATCGTGCTGGCGTTCTTCCTCGTGCGCGACCTCTCGTCGCCGTGGCTCTTGATCGGCGCGGCGCTCATGGGCGTCGTGACGGTGCTGCTCGTTGAGCTTCTGGGAAAGACGAAGACGACGAAGAGCGACGACGCGATCGGCATCGTCTTTCCGATGCTGTTTTCACTCGCCGTCATCCTCATCAGCAAGTATGCGGGCAATGTGCATCTCGACACCGACATGGTGCTGATGGGTGAGGTCGTCTACGCGGGACTTGACACGGTGACGATCTTCGGGCATGAGGTCGCGGCATCCGCCGTCAAGATGGGCGCAATCTTCCTCGTCAATGCGGCGTTCATCACGCTCTTTTATAAGGAACTCAAGCTCTCGACCTTCGACGAGGAGAACGCACGTCTTATCGGCATGGCGACGGGCGCGATCTTCTATGCGCTCATGACGTTGATCTCCCTGACGACGGTCGCGGCGTTCGATGCCGTCGGCTCGATCCTCGTCATCTCGTTTTTCATCGCGCCCGCGGCTGCGGCGCTGCTCTTCACGAAGCGCCTGCATCACGCGCTCTTCCTCGCCGTACTTTTCGGCGTCCTCGGCAGCGCCGTCGGCTACGGTCTTGCGCTTCACTTCAATGCCTCAATGGCGGGCATGTGCGCACTCGTCAACATGCTCATCTATGTCATCGCCGTATTCGTCCATCCAAAGGGCGTGATTACGCGGCGCTTGAAGCGCATACGGCGCAAGGCGCGGCTCAAGGAGGAGCTTTTGATCATCCATCTTGGCACGCATACCGCCGAGAACCTTTACAGCGAGGAAAACGCCGTGCGCGACATCTCCGAGCATCTGCGCTGGAGCGAAAGGGAGATGCGGCGCGTCAGCGAAAGACTGAAGGAAGCCGGCATCGTGCGACGCTCGGGCGGTTACTACCTGCTGACGGAGAAGGGGGAGGAGCGCTATCGTGCGCTTTGCGAGGAGTATGTGATCTGAGGGAAACGCGGATGTCCTGTGCGCTTCATTTTCCAAAATTCGGACAGCTTCATTTCATCCGCGAACCTTTAAGGATATTGCAAATTTTTTTCGTTTGAATTATAATGGAAAAGCATGGAACAGCATTTGTTCCGCAGGTCATTGTTTTTGATGGGAGGAAGAAGGATGAAGAAATTTTTGGCGGCGGCGCTCGGCGCTGCGATGGGTCTCGGCATGTATGCGACGACGGTGGACGCGCATGGCGTGTTCTATGCGAACCGCCTCGATCAGAAGGCGCTCGTGCTCGGTGAAGGGCCCTTGGACAACGCCTATGATCCCGCGTGCGTACAGCGCATCGATGCCTACGATGTGAACTTCGAGCCGACGACGGTCGAGCGCGTCGATGCAGGCAACCATGTGACGATCGTGCCGGACGACGACCTCGGCGTGACGGCGACGTTCTTCGATTACGGTTACTTCGCCAAGACGACGGACGGTCAGGTCATTCCGACGCGCGACTATGCGAGCGTTGAGAACCTCAAGGCAGTGACGTATGCGCGCAAGTACAACGTGCATTATTGGAACGAGGCTGTGAAGCCGGGTGGTCTCTACAACGTGCCGATTCAGATCGTGCCTGCAGTCAATCCCTTGACGCTTCGCCGCGGCGATACGCTGCGTCTGCGCATCTACAAGGATGGTCAGCCGTATGCGAATGCGCCCGTCATCGCTGACGTGCTCGGCGATCTCACGACGGAAATGAACGCGGATGCGAACGGCTACATCACCGTGCGCGTGGCAAACAACGGTCTCAACGTCATCGGCGTCGAAGTCGGCTTCCCCACGGACGATCCGATCGTGACGGAGAAGATTTTCAGCTCGCTGTCGTTCATCATTCCGGCGGAGTAAGAAAGACATCGGATTCATGGAACAATGCGCGAAAGCGCAGCAAAAAATACCGCAGGCATTGTGCTTGCGGTATTTTCGTTTGCTGTATGTCGCGTACATTCACAGGCGCTTTTGCAGCAGCGCCGAGCAGCCGCGCAGGACATCGTCGTAGGTCGCGGCAAAATTGCCGGTGTACCAAGGGTCGGCGACTTCGCGCTTCTCACCTGCAAAGGAGAGCAGAAGTGCAATCTTGCCGTCGGGGTCGCCGCTCGAAAGGTGCATGAGGTCGCGCATATTTTCCTCGTCCATAGCGATGATATCATCCCATTGTGCATAGTCCTCGCGCCGGATTTGTCGCGCTGCACGAGGCGTGAAGGGGATGCCATTCTCTTGCAGGATCTTCTTTGTACCGGGGTGGGTGTCGCTGCCAATCGCGTCCGTGCGGCACGCGCGTGAGTCGATGATGAACTCCGCTTCGCGTCCTGCGCGGCGCACGAGTTCCTTCATCACAAACTCCGCCATCGTCGAGCGGCAGATGTTGCCGTGGCAGACAAAAAGTATCTTTTGCATGGAAAATCTCCTCTCCCTATTGCAGCGCTCTGCCACGGCTGTTGGCCTTTCCTTATTATGGCAGGGCGTTTGAATTCACATGGCTTTCGTCCGTATAATTGTATCGAAAAGAACGCAGCTTTTCAAGCGATTCAGAGGCTCGCATACGGTCTTATCCGAAGAGGGAAGAAATGAATCTTTATCAAATATGAACAAATTTCATTTTCATATTGAATTCTAACGCAGTCTGTGATATACTCACAAACGTGATATAAATAACTGTTCTCATCAGTTTATTTAACGGACAATCCTTTGAAGGAGATGCTTTTGTGGAAAATACGTGGGAATTGTTTCAAAAGGGCGGTCCTGTCATGTTCGCCCTTCTCGCTTGCTCGATCGCTGTTGCGGTCATTGCCATCGAGCGCTTTCGTTTCTACCGTCAAGCGGGCAGGGGAGCGAGCGATTTCGTCGCGAAGCTGCCGGAGCTTCTCAAGGGGAACGATCTGAAACAGGCGGCGGAGGTATGCCGCGTAGAGAACACGGCGCCCGCGTACATCGCCGAGATCGGCGTGCGCGCGGCGGCGGCGGGCGACGACTTGACGCTCGCGCTCGACACGGCGTACGCCGATATGGCGATGCGTCTGAGGGAGAGGCTCAACTATCTGTCGATGATCGTGACGATGGCGCCGCTCTTGGGGCTTCTCGGTACGATCTCGGGCATGATCGAGTCGTTCAGTATCTTCAGCGTGCGTGCGGGCGAGCCGCTTGCCATCACAGGCGGCATCGGCGAGGCGCTGATCGCGACGGCGACGGGGCTTTGCGTGGCGATTTTTTCGCTCATCGTGCATACGTATTTCGTGCAGAAGCTTGATGAGATGCTCGCCATGCTCGACAAGGCGGCTGCCGCCGTGCGGAACGCCTTGAAGAAGACGGGGGAGGATGGCTATGCGGCGTGATTTTCGTGTTACGAAAGAGCCGCTCGTCATGATCATTCCGATGATCGACATCATGCTTTTTTTGCTCGTGTTCTTCATGATCAGTACGATTTACATGGTGCAGACGAATACGGTGCAGGTCGCGCTGCCGCAGGCGGCTGCGGGGAAGATGGAGACGCGCCCGGATATCGTGCCGATTACGGTGACGGAGAAGGGCGATGTGCTCTACGACAAGGACGAGCTGCCGAACGAGGATTTGGCGGGTAAGGTGAAGGCGTCTTTGGAGAGCGACCCCGATACGGTGTTTGTGCTGCGCGGCGATAAGAAAGCGGATTATGAAGCTGTCGTGCTTGTGCTCGATCTCTTGAAGCGTTCGGGCGCGAAGCATGTTTCGATCGCGACGGAGACGGCGGCGGGGAGGCAGTGAGATGCGGTTCAAGAGCTACTGGCGCACGACGGTCGTCGCAGCGATCTTCCTGCACTTCTTCGTCTGGCTCGGTCTGGCTCTGGCGTTGCCTCTGCTCGATTTCGAGGGCGATCCCCTGGCGGTGCAGGAGATGGAGGTCGTAGATCTCCCGGAAGAAGGCTCTTCGGGCGAGATGGAAGAGAAGAAGCCCGATCCGCCGAAGCCGGAACCGCCCGAACCGCCGAAGCCGGAGACGCCGCCTGTGGAGACGCCGCCCGAAGATGTCATCCCGACGGAGACGTCGCCGACGGAAGCCGCCGAGTTGGACGAGGCGGTGGCGGAGCTGCAGAAGCAGGAGGAAGAGGCGAAGAAGAGCGGCGAGGACGGCAAGGATATCCTGCCGCCGGCGCCTCCTTCGCAGGCGGTCGGCGTCTTGATTGCGTCGGGCAATACGCCCGACACGCGCGGCACAGACTTTCGCGGTACGGTCGGCATCCTTGTGAGTATCGATGAGCAAGGCAAGATCACAGGCTATCGCTTTACGCAAGGCTCGGGCCGTACGGTCGTCAACCAGCTTGTTTTGAACGCGATTCAGAGCTTCAAGTTCGAGCCTGCACTCGATACGAACGGACATCCGATGAAAACGAAGCGCCTCCTGCGCTTTCCGTTCGATGGCTCGGGCAGCCATGCTTACGAGGACGACGAGAACAAGCGCATCCGCGTGAATAAGGAACTGTTCCTCAGAGAGCTTCACGCGAAGGGGCAAACGCCGCCGACGTAAAGGCTGGCGTTTCATGGAAATCATATAGGAGCTTTCCAAAAGGAAGGTGAAAGTTTTGAAAAAGATTTTATTTCTTTGTATGGCGCTCCTGCTCTTCACTGTGCCTGTCACAGAAGCGTCGCCGAAGTGGCAGGAAGTCGCGGACCGCATCGCGCAGGTGGTCGACCAGGCGGTTGCCGTCTACGAAACGGGCGACTACGAGGGAGCGAGGGATCTCATAAATGCTTCGTACTATGGCATTTATGAGAAGGATGGGCTGGAAAAAGTTTTGAGCACATCCGTTTCCGGTAAGGAAGCGAACTTGACCGAATACCAGTTTTACAAGGTCAAGAAGAGCATGAAGAACGGCGAGAGCATGGACACGGTGCGTCAAGAAGCCGAAAAGCTCAAGTCGATGGTCAATGACAATGTCAAGGCGCTTGAAAATGCGCATAGCGGCACGGGATGGGCGGCGTTTTTGCCCGCGTATCTGATTCTTCTTCGAGAAGGTTTGGAAGCGATTCTCGTGCTTGTAGCGATCATCGCCTATCTCAAGCGCGCGAAGGATGAAAAGCATCTTGGCACGGTCTACAACTTCTCGATTGCAGCGGTCGTCGCGAGTTTCATTTCGGCGTACTTGTTCAATACGATTTTGAACAATACGACGGGCGGCATGAGCCGTGAGGTGCTTGAGGGCGCGACTGCGCTCTTCGCCGTCGTCGTCCTGCTCTTGACGAGCGCATGGCTTGGCGGCAAGGCGAACAAGGACAACTGGAAGCAGTACATCGACGGACTCGTCAAGGAATCCATCACGCATGGCACGGCCAGGGCATTGGGCATGGCGGCGTTCCTTGCCGTCTACCGCGAGGGCGCGGAGGTCATTCTCTTCTATCAGGCGCTCTTCAACAACGCGGCTGCCGACGTCACGATGATCTGGTCGGGCTTCGGCGCAGGCTGCGTCACGCTGGCTTTGATCTTCTACGGTATGCAGCATGGCGTCTTGAAGATCCCCCTGCGGCCGTTCTTCCTCTTCACGAGCGGCTTGATGTTCCTGCTGGCTGTCACTTTCGTCGGCAGCGGTATCCAGGAGCTGCAGGAGGGCGGTGTCATCGCCATCACGCGTTTGGAAGGGTGGCCGACGATCGATCTTCTCGGCATCGTGCCGACGGCGGAGACGATGGGCGCGCAGCTCCTCGTGCTGCTCCTCGGCGCGGCGATGCTCATCTACGCGAAGAAGCGCAAGCCGAAATCGGCGTGATCGCCGCTTCAGGAGTCATTGGCAAAGGCGGAGTGAAGCGCTCCGTTTGCAGATGCAGCGGATTGCCGCATCTATATAGGACGTATTATGTAAGGGACGTCCAAGAGGAATTTCATTACATCATTTTTCGGAGGAGTGTGTTTTATGAAAATGTTCAAGCTTAAGAAACTCAAGTCGGCTTTGGCGGTCTGCGCGGTAGCGGCGTCGCTCTTCACGTTCGGCGGCTCTGCGTCGGCGGCGGGCTTCACGGAGTACCCGATCGGCGATGAGATCGAGAATGAGGCGAACCACTTCAAGGTGGCGCTCGTTTACTTCCAGCCGGTTGAGATGCTGCCCGCAGGCATGATGCTTTCGCCGGATAAGGCAGATATCCACATCGAGACGGATATCGCCGCAACGGAAGGCAACGACACGGGCTTCGGCGTCGGCGATTGGATTCCGTATCTGACGGTTCACTATAAGTTCACGAAGCGTGAGACGGGCGAGAGCGTCGAGGGCGTATTCATGCCGATGAACGCGGACGACGGCCCGCACTATGGCGCGAACGTCAAGATGCTCGGCGCGGGCACCTACGACATGCACTTCTCCATCGAAAGCCCGTACCGCCAGAACTACGGTCTGCACGTCGATGAAGAGACGGGCGTCAAGGGCCGCTTCTGGGATGAGCCTGTGACGATGGATTGGGTATTCAACTACGTCCCTCGCCGTTGGTAATGCTGAGCCGTCCAAGAAGCGAACCCTGAAAGGGTGAAGCTGATTGGGCAACGGCTCGTATGCGAAAACGTCCCAAGAGTGCAAGCCGAAGGCGTAGCGCGATTGGTAGACGTTGACCGCTGCTGAGCCGTCCAAGAAGCGAACCCTAAAAGGGTGAAGCTGATTGGGCAACGGCTCGTATGCGAAAACGTCCCAAGAGTGCAAGCCGAAGGCGCAGCGCGATTGGCAGACGTTGACCGCCTAGTTCGTTCACAAGCGAACCTCGTTCTCCTAAAGGGCATAAGCCCACCACCATCCGATGGGTGGCGGTGGGCTTTCCTTTCATATTCCTATAGCTAAGGAATCACTGATAAATTCAGCCACCCATCTTCACACATCTGCGCTGTCCTCTCGTCGTCGACAAATCCTCGACGTAGCACCGCTACGCCTGTGGTTTGTCTCCTCGATAGATACAGCGCATCTGTGCAAATCTGGGCGACCTCATTTTATCAGCGCTTCCCTAAAGTGAGGTGTAGAATATGCTGCAGATGTTCCTGCAACAGTTTGTGCCGGCGATGGAGCAGGTGCTGACGCTTGCTGTGCCGCTCGGCATCCTTTTCGCCATCCTGCGGCGGCTGCCGCTCGAAAAGTATCGCCGCAATTATAACACCGCAATTCATTGGGGCTTTTGGCTGTCCGTCGCCATTGTGGCGGCGCGTGTTGGTACGCGAAACGCCGTGAGCCGCGAGGTCGCCGAGGCCGGTGCGATCGCTTTCGCCATGATTGCGGAGATCATTCTCGTCGCTGTGCTCGTGCGCGGTGCAGGGCAAAGGGAGACGTTTTCAAGACCGCTGCAAGTCTCTGCCTGCGCCATCGGCGTTCTGCTCTTCTTCTATCACGGCATGGAACTTTGGCTCATTCCCATCGGCACGATCATATCGGCGGCGGGCGACTACATGACGCAGACGGTCGCCGTGAAGCTCGCAGGCTTTGCGGCAGGGCTGTTCTTCGGTGTCGTCAGTTCTTATGTCGCTTACAAGGCGGCGGCGGCACTCAACCCGAGAAGGCTCTTTTTCGTATTCGTCATACAGGCGGGCGCCATGTTCATCCAGCAGGGGATCTTCCTCGTGCAGGTGCTGATGGCGCGGCACATCCTCGACAGCGCGGCTCTTCTTTCCATCATGGCGCCGATCATCGACCGCTCATCGTGGCTCATCTTCATCATCTTTTTTGCGCTCCTCTTTGTGCCGCTGACGCTTTTCTCGCAGAAAAAGCCCGAACGTCCTGCCGGCACGAATCCCGCCCAGTATCGCCGCATGATCATGCAGGCGATGCACAAGCGGCGTTGGGGGACGGCGACGGTGCTGTTCCTCGCGGGCATGGTCTTTCTGTCGAGTTTCGGCGCGAGCTATGCGAACCGCAAGGAAGAACTCGTGCCGGCTGTCCCCGTCACGGCGGTCGACGGCTCTGTCGATGTGGATCTCTCGGTGGTCAACGACGGGCATCTGCATCGCTTCGTCTATCAGACAGCGAGCGGGCAGATGGTGCGCTACATCGTGATCTTAAAGGGCGGCAACTCCTATGGCGTCGGGCTTGACGCCTGCGAGATCTGCGGTCCGACGGGCTACTATGAAAAGGATGGCCAAGTCATCTGCCGTCTCTGCGACGTCATGATGAACAAGGCGACGATCGGCACGAAGGGCGGCTGCAACCCGATCCCCATCGAGTACAGTGTGGCGGACGGCAAGCTGCGCGTGCCGCAGGAAGCCTTAGAAAAGGCGCGTGACGTGTTCCGCTGATGCGTGAAGGAGGGATACAATGTTTTGGCAGATGGTAAAAGGCGCTCTGATTCGCCAGAGGAAGCGCTTCTTCCTCATCGCGCTGACGGCGGCTCTCGGCGTATCGCTCGCCGCCGCCATGCTCAACGTCATGTTTGACATCGGTGAGAAGGTCAATCAAGAACTGAAAGCTTACGGGGCGAACATCACCGTCACGCCGCGCAATGCTTCTGTGCTGCAGGATGTCTATGGTCTTGAAGGCGGACGCAGGGAATACTTAAACGAGGCGGATGCGGCGAAGATCAAGACGATCTTCTGGACGAACAATATCGTCGCATTCGCACCGGAGCTTTCGGGTGAAGTCGCGCTTGCGGACGGCAGGAATGTACCCGTCATGGGGACATGGTTCGATCATGAGGTCGAGCTGCCGACGGGCGAGAAGATGCGGACGGGCGAGAAGGAAATGAAGTCGTGGTGGAAGATCGACGGCGCGTGGCCGACGGAAAGCCCCGACGAAGCGCTTGTGGGAACGAAGCTCGCGGGCGCGCTGGGCTTGAAGCCCGGCGACTCGGTTTCCTACCGCACGAAAGACGGCGCAGAAAAGACGCTGAAGATCACGGGTGTCGTCACAGGCGGCGGTGCAGAGGACGAGGCTCTGACCGTGAACCTTGCGCTTGCGCAGGAGCTTTTGGGCGTACAGGGAAAGATCGACAAGATCGATGTCTCCGCTGTCACGACGCCCGAGAACGACCTTGCGCGAAAGGCGGCGGAGAATCCCGAGCGCCTTTCGCAGAAGGAGCGCGAGATCTGGTACTGCACGGCGTATGTCAGCTCCATCGCCTTCCAGATCGAGGAGGCGATCCCCGGATCTTCGGCGCAGCCCGTGCGTCAGATCGCCGAGTCCGAGGGCAAGATCCTCGAAAAGACGCAGATGCTCATGTTGCTTATCACGGGGCTTTCGCTTCTTTCGGCGGCGCTCGGCGTGTCCAATCTCGTCAGCGCGAACATCATGGAAAGAAGCCGCGAGTTTGGCTTGATGAAAGCCCTTGGCGCAACCGACCTCTCCGTCGTGCTCGTCGTTCTTGCGGAAATTTTCATTTCAGGCATCTTGGGCGGCGCCGTCGGCTACTTCGGCGGACTTGCGCTTGCACAGGCGATCGGTCAGACGGTCTTTGGTTCAAGCATCGCGAACAATCTCGTCGTCATTCCCATCGTGGGCGGACTCATGGCTTTGATGCTCCTCATCGGCAGCCTGCCCGCCATCCGTATGCTTCTCTCCTTGCAGCCCGCAAGCGTCCTTCATGGCAGGTGATTCGATATGGCAGGAAGAATAAAAAAACTGGAAATGTTTCTGCGCATGATCGTGCGGGCGCTCTTTCGCCAGAAAGCCCGCATGTTCGTCGCCCTCTTGGCAGTCGCGGTCGGCGCGGCGATCATCTCGGGCATGATTACGGTCTATCGTGAGGTGCCGGCGCAGCTCGGGCGCGAGTTCCGCGCTTACGGCGCGAACGTGCTTCTCCTGCCCGCAGGCGAGGCAAAGACCTTCGGCGGTGCATCGCTTGAGAAGGTGCGCGCTTCGCTGGCAGACCGCGATGTCGTCGGCGTCGCCCCCTTCCTCTATGAGCGGCTTGAGGTCAATAAGCAGCCGGTCTTGACGGGCGGCACGGACTTTTCCGAGGTCAGGAAGGTCAGCCCCTATTGGATGGTCAAGGGTGAGTATCCGAAAGCAGGCGAGCGGGAAATCCTCATAGGATCGGAGATGGCATCGAAGATCGCGCGTGATACGGACAAGCTCATCGGTCAGACTGTCACCGTCAGTGCGGGCGAGGGCAAAGCGATGATGCCCTTCACCGTCTCCGGTATCGTCTCGACGGGCGGCAAGGAAGAGCAGTTCGCCTTTTTGAATCTCGATGAGCTGCAAAAGATCGCCGAAAAGCCGGATGCCATCGGTCTTGCACAGCTCAGTATCGTCGCCGATGGCGAGAGCCTAAAATCCGTCGAGGACGCCGTGCGTGCGGCGAACGCCGGCATCGAGCCGCAGGAAGTGCAGCAGATCGCGCACTCGGAGTTCAACGTCTTGAAGAAGCTCGAAATCTTGATCCTGCTCGTGACGATCATCGTCCTCATTTTGACGCTCATCTGCGTGACGACGACGATGACGGCGGTCGTCACCGAGCGCCGCCGTGAGATCGGCCTCAAGAAAGCGCTTGGTGCATCGAACGGCAATATCGTCGTGGAATTTCTCGGAGAAGGCTGTGTGCTCGGTCTCGTCGGCGGTCTTTTAGGCAGCGGCTTCGGCTACCTTTTCGCGCAGAGCGTGAGCCTGAACGTCTTTTCGCGCGGCATCGCCTTTGCCCCGGGCATCGCCGTGCTCGCCGTCATCTTGTCCGTCATCGTGACGGGCGTCGCGAGCCTCATCCCCGTGCGCATCGCGACGAGCGTTGATCCCGCCATCGTCTTGCGGGGAGAGTAGGAGGGTCTTATGAGTCTATTGGAGTTAAAGGGCGTGACTATGGCGTACAACGGCAAGGTCAAGGCGCTCGACAATGTCAACCTCACGGTGGAAAAAGGCGACTGGCTCGCCGTCATGGGCCCTTCCGGCTCGGGCAAGACGACGCTCATGAACATCATCGGCTGCATGGATCATGCGACGAGCGGCACGGTCATGCTTGACGGCATCAATCTCACGGAGGTTTCCGACCACGAGCTTACGCTGATCCGCCGTGACAAGATCGGTATCGTCTTTCAGCAATTTCACATGATCCCGTACCTCACGGCGATCGAGAACATCATGGCGGCGCAGTACTATCACAGCATCCCCGACAAGAAGGAAGCGCTCGAAGCGCTCGACCGCGTCGGTCTTGCCGACCGCGCCGACCATCTGCCGAGTCAGCTTTCGGGCGGCGAGCAGCAGCGCGTCTGCATCGCACGCGCCCTCATCAACTATCCTGTGCTGATACTTGCGGATGAGCCGACGGGCAACCTTGACGAGGTCAATCAGAACCTTGTCATGAAGATCTTCCGCGAACTGCACGCCGAAGGTCATACGATCCTCACGGTCACGCACTCTGCCGAAGTCGGTGCGGCAGCGGAACGATGCGTCGTCATCGAGCATGGGCACATGGTGGAGAAGAGCGCCGAAGAACAAGCGGCGGCGAAAGCGAAGGAAGGGATCAAGGAATGAATCTGCAAAAGAAGTCTTTGACGCTGGCTTTGGGCGTCGCCGTCAGCGCCGCGTTCTTTGTCGGCTGCGGCGACGAGGCGGCGAAGGACGCTCCGAAGGACGGCGGGGCGCCGCAGGGCGTCGCTGTCAAGAAGATTGCCGACATCGACCTCTCACAGGCGAAGGACGGCACGTATAACGGCGAAAGCAGCGAGAACTCCGAGTATGGTCACGGCAAGATCGCCATCACGATCAAGGATCACAAGATCGAAAGTGCGACGTACTTCGGCATCGACAAGGACGGCACGATGAAGGGCGAGGACTACGGCAAGAAGAATGGTCAGGTCAGCGATGCGCAGAACTACAAGAAGGCGCAGAACGCCGTCAAGGCGAATGCGACCTACGGCGCACAGCTCGTCGAGCGCCAGCAGCCGGGCAAGGTCGACGCCATCTCGGGCGCGACGATCTCCTATGAGCAGTTCATCGAAGCTTCGACGAAAGCGCTCGATGAAGCGAAAAAGTAACGATGATTCTTTTGCAGAAGCTGCACAATCGGTATCGGTCAGGAGCGCGGCGCATGAGAGATGAGCGTTCTTTGGCAACCCAAGGCGCAGGGCATTTTGCCCTGTGCCTTTTGCTCGTTTTTCTTGCCGCTTCTCTTGCGGCGGGCTGTTTGCCAACACAGATGAACCGAGATGTTTCCCACGCCGCATACGAGGCGAGCGAGGAGTTCTTCGCGATGGATACGAAGATGACGATCAAGGTCTATGGCGAAGGCGCACCCGAGGCGGCGCGGGAGGCGAAGGAGCAGCTTCTCGCGCTCGATGCGCTTTGGAGCGCGATGCGCGAGGGGAGCGATGTCGCACGTTTGAACGGCGGCGCGGGTGAAATGACCGCGCTCGCGCCCGAGACGATGCGGCTTCTGCGGCTCTCCGAGGCGGTGCGCGAGGAGACGAAGGGTGCGCTCGACGTGACGCTTCTGCCGCTCCTCAAGCTCTGGGGCTTTGCGGGCGGCGCACATCGCGTGCCGACGGCAGAGGAAATCGAGGCGACGCGCGCCTTGACGGGAGCGGGAAAGCTCAAGCTCGACGAGGCGGCGGGTACGGCGCGGCTCGAAAAGGGCAGCAGCGTCGAGCTTGGCGCGGTGGCGAAGGGCTATGCGGGCGAGCTTGTCACGGCGGAACTCAAGTCGCGCGGTGTGCGCTCGGCAATCCTCGACCTCGGCGGCAACATCGAGACGGTCGGCACGCGCGAGGGCGGCGCACCGTGGCGCGTGGGGCTTCGAAATCCTTTCGGCGGAGCGCTTCTCGGCACGGTCGAGGTCGCGGACGCCGCCGTCGTGACCTCGGCGATCGACCAGCGCTTCTTCACGGATGCGGCGGGAAACCGCTATTGGCACATCCTCGATCCTGCGACGGGTGCGCCTGCGGCGAGCGGCCTTGCCTCTGCCACCGTCGTCGCGGCGTCGGGCGGCAGAGCGGATGCGCTTTCGACGGCGCTCTTCGTCATGGGCGCGGATCGCGCCGCCGCTTTCTGGCGCGAGCGGCAGGATTTTGAGATGGTGCTCGTCGGCATGGACGGTCATGTGTGTATTACCGAGGGGCTTCTTGACCGTTTCTCGGCGGGCGAGGGACTGACGGGAGAAGTGGAGGTCATTCGATGAACGGGGGAAAGAAGGCGCGTCTCTTCGCTCTTTTCGCCGCGCTCTTGCTCGGCGCGGCAGGTGCGTGGCTCTTCATCGCCGCTTCTCGCGGGGAAGAAGCGGCGGAGTTGGACGCGGTCGAGGTCGTGCAGGACGGCGTGGTGATCTATCGCTTCACGCGGCAGGAACTGCAGGAGGAGCGCCATATTCGCGTGCCCTATGGCGAGCACGAGAACGTCATCGCGACGGGCGGCGGCACGATCCGCATCGAGAGCGCCGACTGTCCCGATCAGATCTGCGTGCATACAGGCGAATTGAAGGGGGACGGCGCACCGATCATCTGCCTGCCGCATCGCCTGGAGATTCGCCGGGCGAAATCGGGCAGCGCGGGAGAGTCGGCAGGCGAGGCCGATGCGCCCGACGCGGTGGCGAGGTGAGGGGCGCGCGGCAGGAGCGCGGCGCTCGGCAGGGCGCGTCCGCGCGGACGCGTATATGCGCAGCGGGAGCGGAGGAAGCGGGGCTGGCGCAGCAGGGGGCGGCGCGGCTGACGCTTCTTTCCATCTGCCTCGCACTCTCTTTGATGCTCTTCTTCATCGAGCTTCGCCTGCCGCTCGTCGCGGCTGTGCCGGGCTTCAAGCTCGGCCTCGCGAACATCGTGACCGTCGCCGCGCTCCGTCTTTTTCGCGCGAAGGAAGCGCTCGCGCTCCTCGTCCTGCGCATCGTACTCGGCGCGGCTTTCGCGGGCAGCCTGCCCGCGCTGTCATTCAGCCTTGCAGGCGGGCTGCTGGCACTTTCGGTCGGCGTCCTCTTGCTGCGGGCGGTCCCGCGCGTGCCGCTCGCGCTGCTCGGCGTCGCGGGCGCACTCTCGCACAACGCAGGTCAGCTTCTTGCCGCCGCCTTCTGGCTCGGCACGCTCGACGTCTTTTACTATGCGCCCATGCTCTTTGCGCTGGCAGTTTTCACGGGATCTGCCACGGGTCTCCTCGCGCGGGAGATTTTGCGACGGTTGCCTTTGAAAAATAAGAAAATTTCTCAAAAGCTGTAACAAATGTTCCCGAAAAAGCATTTATCTAGTGTTATACTAGGAAACAGAAAGAGAGGAGATGACAACCATGAAAGGTCAGGCAGGCAGGGTCTTCCGTCCCGCCGAGGAAATGGCGCCCGTCCCGGGCTGCACGGTGTCGGAAGCTATCAGCGCGGCGGGCGGCAACAACGTCGTCTGGTTCTCGCTCGCAGAAGCGACGGACATCAGCGCGGAGAGCTACGAGCGCCGCCGCCTCTGGTACGTCGCTTCGGGCGCGATGGAAGCGGTCGAGGAGAGCGGGAATACGCCGCTCGCCGCAGGAGATTTCTTCGTCGTTCCCGTCGGTACGCCCGTGGGCGTCAAGACCGAGCGTGGAGCCGTATATCTTGAGATCAGTTTGCAGGAGGGAAAGACCATGAACAAGGCAATCGAGGACAAGAAGGTATTTCAGCTGGCAGAGCTTCTGCCGTGCCAGGAGGGCAAGATCGTCAACATGGATCTCGTGCAGAGTCCGAACCTCAAGTTCGTACTCATGAGCTTCGGCGCGGGCACGGGGCTTGACGAGCACGCGGCGCCGGGCGAGGCTCTCGTCTTCGCGCTCGAAGGCGAGGCCGTCATCGGCTACGAGGGCAAGGAGTACACGGTTCACGCGGGCGAGAACTTCAAGTTCGCGAAGAACGGCAGACATTATGTGCGTGCCGTGAAGAATTTCAAGATGGCGCTGATGCTGGAGCTTGTTTGAGCCGATACGAATACGAATACAGGCATGTTCGTGCCTGTGCGGTTTCGGCAAGCGGGAAAAGCGTGCGGGCAGGATGAAGCCCGTGCGCTTTTTTTATGAAAGCGGCGGCAAATGCGAATTGCTTTCAGCAAAAGGCTTGACATCCGCCGCTTTCGTGATAAGCTAAGAGTATAATGTTTCATTAGATTTACAAGGAGTGGATACGATGAGGAACAGCAAGATCAAATGCATCCATGCACGCGAAATCGTTGACTCGCGCAGCAATCCGACGGTGGAAGTCGACGTCGTTCTGGAGGACGGCAGCTTCGGTCGTGCGGCGTCGCCGTCCGGCGCATCGACGGGGCAGTTCGAAGCGCTTGAACTGCGTGACGGCGACAAGGCTCGCTACCTCGGCAAGGGCGTACGGAAGGCGGTCGAGAATGTCAACACGACGCTCGCCAAGGCGGTCGTCGGCGTCGACGCTGCGGATACGGCTCTCGTCGACCGCACGATGCTCGAAGCGGACGGCACGGAAGACAAGTCGAAGCTCGGCGCGAACGCCATCCTCGCCGTTTCCATGGCGGCGGCGAAGGCGGCTGCTGCGAGCGAGGAGACGTCGCTCTATCGCTTCTTGGGCGGCAGCCAGGGCGGTCTTTTGCCCGTGCCGATGATGAACATTCTGAACGGCGGCGCTCATGCGGCGAACAGCATCGACGTGCAGGAATTCATGATCATGCCGGTCGGCGCTCCCGATTTTGGCACATGCATCCAGTGGTCGTCGGAAGTCTTCCATGCGCTGCAGAGCCTTTTGAAGGCGGACGGCCATGCGACGGGCGTTGGCGACGAGGGCGGCTTCGCGCCGAACCTCAAGTCGGACGACGAGGCGATCGACTACATCATGCGCGCGATTGAGAAGGCAGGCCACAAGCCCGGCAAGGACTTCGTGCTCGCGATGGACGCGGCCGCCAGCGAGTGGAAAGGTTCGAAGAAGGGCGAGTACAAGCAGCCCAAGTCCGGTCAGGTCTTCACGACGGCAGAGCTTGTCGAGCATTGGAAGAAGCTCGTCGATAAGTACCCGATCGTCTCTCTCGAAGATCCGCTCGATGAAGAGGATTGGGAGGGCTGGCAACTCATCACGAAGGAGCTTGGCGACCGCCTGCAGATCGTCGGCGACGACCTCTTCGTGACGAACACGAAGCGCCTCAAGAAGGGCATCGACATGAAGGCTGCGAATGCCATTCTGATCAAGGTCAACCAGATCGGCACGCTGAGCGAGACGCTCGCCGCCGTCGCTATGGCGCATAACGCGGGCTTCAAGGCTGTCGTATCGCATCGCTCGGGCGAGACGGAAGATACGACGATCGCCGATCTCGTCGTCGCGCTGAACGCCGGACAGATCAAGACGGGCGCACCGAACCGCAGCGAGCGCGTCGCGAAGTACAACCAGCTCCTGCGCATCGAGGAAGAGCTCGGCAAGAACGCCGTCTTCGCGGGCAAGAACGCCTTCAACGTGCCTCTGCCGTGAGCTTGAACGGAAAGTTTCAGTAATTCCAAGATTTACAGCCTCCCCGACGGGGAGGCTGTTTTCGTCCCAAGGGTTATCATCAAAACTAAGAATCACTATTGACAAGTCGATAAAGCGCGGGTAGAATAGAGCGGTAGCATGGTATATAAGGGCATGTTGCCTTTTAGCAAGGAAAGAAGGAGAAAGCATGGCAACGTATATTTTGGGAGCGCTGCTCCTCGTGGGGCTTTTCTTCGCCGTGCGCGGCATGGTGCGTCACTTCGGCGGCGGCGGTGCGTGCTGCGGCGGGGGCGGCAGCATCGAAGGCGGTCCGAAGAAGAAACTCTATCACGATATTATCGGCGAGAAGGTGCTGCACATCGAAGGGATGCACTGCGACAACTGCAAGAACGCCGTCGAGCGTATGCTCAACGGCATCGACGGCGCAGCCGCCGAGGTCGATCTCGGAAAGAACATAGCCATCCTCCAAATGGAGCGCATGATCCCCGACGAAGAACTGCACGCCGTCCTCGACAAGACCGAGTATAAGCTAGCGTCGGTCGAAGTTCGAGAGAAGTGAAAATGAAAATAAAGCCCTCGCTGCGGTATATTGCCGCAGCGAGGGCTTTATTGCTTAGCGGGCGATTCGTGATTCGCGGATCACGGTCGTGCGTGGATAGTCTTTTGTCGCGCGAAGCTCCTTATCGAGGAATACGGCGGGATCGATGACTGTGTGGCGGATGAAGTTCAAGAGTTCGACGTCATCCATGACATACTGAATGGCATCGCGCCGACAATGCGAGAGATTCACGCCGAAAGGCTTTTTGAGCAGTTTGCCGTCTTTGTCCGTAAAGACGATGACGATGGGCAGGAGCGTATGACCGAAAACCACCTTTTTGACGATGGCGTAGCCGAGTGAGGTTTTCATCACGGTGCCTACGGGATAGATGGCGACGTTCTCGAAGAAAAGGCGCAGCCGATCCATATCGAAGTGCCCGGGCGAGTTGTGCATCATCATCTGATAGACGACATTCGGCTTGTACGCCTTTTTGTAGGGGCGCACGCTTGTCAGTGCATCATAGACGTCGGCGATGGCAACGATGCGGCTGTAAGGATGGATGGACTTCCCCTGCACATGATGCGGATAGCCGGAGCCGTCTAAGTGTTCGTGGTGCTGGACGGCGATGATCGCAAGCATGGAGGCGAGAGGTGAGCGCAGCTCCTTGAGCATTTTGCGTCCTTCGCCCGGATGTGTGCGGATGACCTTGAATTCATCCGCTGTCAAAGAGCCGGGCTTATTGAGTATACGCGCAGTTACCGCGAGTTTGCCGATGTCGTGCAGGAGTCCGCCGAGCGTGATGACTTGCAGCTTGCTTTTCGAATAGCCGCAGAGATCGCCGAGCATCGTTGCGAGCACAGCGACATTGACCGAGTGGGAAAATGTGTAGGAATCGTGCAGGCGAATATCCGTAAGCTGCACGAGATTTTTCTTTTTCGCCATGACGTCGCGCACGAGAAGGTCGGCGCATCTTTCCAAGCGTTTCATGTCGAAATGACCGTTGAGCTCCGCCTGTCGGAAAGTTTCCGCGACGTTGTCGACGGCTTTTATGCGCGTGCGCTCCTCGATGATGTCGGGAGGCGGCTTGAGTTGAAAATCCGAGGATAGTGAGGTGACGTGAAGCTCCGGCACGCTGAGTTGACGCAGTCGATAGATGTAGCGATCCGTCAGCGGTGTGCCGCGCACGAGGAAGGGGGCGCCTTTCTCGTTGAAAATGCTTTGCGCTGTTACCATGCCGGTTTTGAGTTGATTCGGTTTCAAGCGTATCATGCAGGAAACACCTCATTTGCTTATTTGCGGGCGATCCTTCGCCGCGCAGTTGACCTATCCTGCCTCTTCTTGGAGGAAGACGGCAGGATCGATATTGATGTTGTGGATAAAATGGTACAGCTCACTGTCCGAGATGACGCCTTCGAGCATTCCTTTGGGCGCATCCTCTAAATCCAGTTGGTAGGGAGCATCGAGCAGCTTTCCTTCATGGTCGGCGAAAACGCAGACAAGGGGCGTCAGCGTATGACCGAATTCGACCTTTTTCACGATGGCGTAACCTTTCTGCGTCTTGAGGATCGTGCCGACCGGATAGATCGCGACGTTGTCGAAGAAGAGCTTCAAGAGATCGAGATCAAAGTGTCCCGGCGAACACGTCGCCATGAGGCGATACGCGACGGATGGAGTATACGCCCTCTTGTAGGGGCGCACGCTCGTCAAGGCGTCGTAGACGTCGGCGATGGCGACGATACGCGCGTAGAGATGGATTCGGTCGCCTTGCAGATGGTTGGGATAGCCGCTGCCGTCGATATGCTCATGATGCTGCAGCGCTATGGTCGAGAGCAGCATATCGGACGGGAACAGTTTCTTCAGCCGCTGCCTGCCCGCTTCGGGATGCCCCTGCATCACGCTCCACTCGTCGTCGGAGAGATGACCGGCTTTTGTGAGGACTTCATTGGGTACGGCGATTTTGCCGATGTCGTGCAGAAGTCCGCCGAGCGTGAGTTTCAGAAGATCCGTTTGAGGAAGCTTCAGCAGCACGCCGAGGAGCGCCGCAAGAATCGCCACGTTGACCGAATGGGCAAACGTGTAGGTGTCGTGCAGCCGTATATCCGTAAGCTGCACGAGATTCTTTTTCTGGGCAATGATGTCATGCAGAATCGTCTCGGAAATGCCGTGCAGAGGTTTCGGGTCGAATGCTCCGTTATCCTCCACACTGTGAAATGCCGTCGCCACATTGTGTATGGCGGATATGCGCGTCTTTTCCTGTACGACGTCATCGGGCGGTGCGAGCTTGAGCTTGGGGTCCATGGATGTGACGGTCACGCCGTCAAGCCCCGATTTTTTCAGCCGCTCAATGTACTGCGGACTCAGCTCCATTCCTTTTGTCAGGTAGCTGGCGCCGAGCGGGTTGTATATGCTCTGCGCCGTGACCATGCCTTCTCTCAGCTTTTTTACGGGAATATGAATCATTTAGCTCACCTGTATCCGCATTGTTCTCTCTGGATAAACATTAGGGTTTTTTCCCTATCAAAAAAAGGAAATCAATGTATCTATACCCTATGATACTATATGTTGTCCCAAAAGGGAAGGGGGAAACATACGAATACTAGGACGAAGTGAGGAATCATTTTCTCAGCCGTAAATTTTCGCATTATGTTATAATGGAAGGACATCATGCGAGTGAGGAGGTGAGGGCATGGTCGTACGGCAACGCTGGGGTTCCGCCGTGGTTTTTTCTATCCTGCTGCACGTATGCGTGTTCGTTTTCGCAGGAATCTTTTTGCCGGATACGGCGGATGCACCGACGGACGCCGCTGGAGAACTCGCTTGGCTCGATGTTGGAGAAGAGAGGTCTCTGCCGGCAGAGCAGGCGGCAAAGCCTGTCGAGGAGACAGCGCTTTTACCAAGCGCAGAAGAGCCGGAGCCTGCCGCTCTGCCTTTGCCGCCTTTGGAAGAAGCGGTGAAAAAGCCGCCGCCAAAGCGGGAAATAGCAGCCGACGCAGACGGACGGGCGAAGCAGCCGCAAAAGCAGCGGCGCGACTACCCGACGATGCGGAAGCCGAATAAGCCCGCCGTGCTGCGCGAAGAGACGAAGCGCGGTTTGACAGAGAAGGAAACCTCGTATCGCGGGCGCGTGCAGTTCTTTGCGGACATCTCACGCGAAGGCCGTGTGACGGACATCCAAGGATGGCAGTTTGAGCCGGAAATCACGGATGCAAAAGAGCGTCTGCTCATCGAGGAGCGTTTGGCGCAAAGAATCAAGGAGAACTGGCGGTATGCGCCGAGCCTTACGCCGGAAGGGGCGCCGACGACACAGACGAAGAGCGAAGAGCTTGCGATCCCCGAGATTTTGACGCCTCGCCGCTGAATCTTTACGGAAAGCTGCACGAGGATGTTTCGGCGTCGCTATCCATTGAACGACGTGCCGCTCAATGGATGGCGACGGTTTCGATGGCGCCGAAGCGCAGGTATTGGCTGGCTTCGGCAGGATCGCTTTCGAGGATCGCCGCGCGTACGTTTCGCAGGTCATCCTCAGCGATCTGGATGCGTTCGGCATCCTGCTCCGCTTGTATTTTTTGCCAAAGCGCTTTGCGCGAGGCTTGTGTATCGCGATAAATTTCGTGGTTGTAGAAAATATTCATCGAGCTGTGGGATTTTTCAGCGTCACAGTTGAAGAAGATGTAGGCAACGTTCGATGCCCGCCGCGTGCGGGGGCTTGCCGGTTTTTTCGCGGCGTCAGCTTTTTTTGTGCCGACGGTTTTTCTTGATGTTGGCATGAAAAGACTCCTTTCTTTCCGTAAGGGCAGCGCACGAGGCTCGTGAGATAGGCTTTGTGCGTGCAGTTCGCGCGGCATCTTCCTTGAACTAAGCAGCCGCACGCAGAAAATGATGGATTGCTTCGCAGATTTTCGTCGCAAAAGCATACGGCATTTAGCCGCATGAGCCTCATTATAGCACAAGTCTTTAAGGAACACAAAATTGTCATAAAATACCAGAAATTGAGAATGACAGAAACTTCCAAAAAGAAAACAGGCAAATAGCAGGAAGCTCTTTGCCTGTTCTTTCTACGGCGGTCTTTCGACCAGAGCCTCGTGCCTGAGACTCGATTATATTGCCACCAGGAGGAACCATACGCGATGATTCCTTCTGGTGGTTAGTAAGGTACGGCACTAAAGGCGGGATGACGCTTTGTCCACCTGCCGCATCTTTATTATAGCACACTGATTTATGGATGCAAGTGGTTCGAGGTAAATTTTTGCAATATTTAGCTTTTGTTAATTTTACAGATAATTCCAGGTGACTGTTGTGCTGTTCTTGCCGAAGGGCTTTGGCAAAAGGAGAGGCGAATGATTTCCGCCGTGCTTTGGTGCAGACTGCCGCAATCGCACATTGTCACTCGGCGGGGTCTTTGCTATACTAGGAACCATACAGGAATGGGGTGGAAAAATTGTTTCCTTTTATAAAGGATAGAAAGAAGGGCGGCTGGCGTGCGCCGATGAATGACAGCGGCGAGCTTGTCGGTTACAACGATCTGGCGCGTGTTTCCTTCGGCATCCGCACGGTGCATTATCTTGTGCGCGAAACGATTCAGAACTCCCTTGATGCGCGAAGGGACGACGCTGAGGGCGCCGTCATCGTATCGTTTCAGATGTTCGATATACCGCGTGAGAAGTTCCCGGGGCGTGAGGATTTTCAAAATATTTTAGAGCGCTGCTTTTTGAGCAATCGGGATGACAAGAAGTGCAGGGAGGCTTTCGCTCGCGCTCTGGAAGTGATAAAGGCAAAGCGGCTTTCGGTTCTTCGCATCAGTGATTTCCGCACGCGCGGTCTTGAGGGGGCGCTCCAAGGCGAGAAGGGGTCGCTTTGGAGCGGTCTCGTCAAGGAGCAGGGGTTTTCCGTGCAGAAGGAAAAGGATGCGGGCGGCAGTTTCGGCATCGGCAAGGCGGTCGTCTACAGCTGCTCGGAGCTTCGCACGGCGTTTTTCGCTTCGATGGACAAGGACGGCGTGGAGTCATATACGGGCGTCGCGAAGCTCGTCTCTTACAAGGACGCTGAAGATCGCTGGACGACGGGCACGGTCTACTACAGCGACGAGAACAAGAAGGCGCTCATCGACATCTTTGCGATGGATCCGGCGTTTCGGCGGCGTACGAGCGGTACGGATATCTTCGTCATGGGGCTTTTGCCCATCGAGGGGCTGGAGCAGGAGATGATTCGCGCCGTGCTCGACAATTTTTTGCTGGCGATATGGCTGGGCAATTTGGAGGTGGAGATCGGCGGGCAGCGCATCACGAAGGGCAGCATCGCCCTCTATGCGGAGGGGCTTCCTGTGGAAAAGCCTGCGGGCAGTTCGCACCATAAGGAATATTACGAGGAGAATCGTATGATTCAGCGGTATGCGCGTATGCTTTTGGGCGAGGATGAAGCGATGCAGAAGGTGGAGCTTGAAGCTGCGGAATACGGCGCGAAATATGGCTTTCCCGATGGCGCGGCGACGCTCTTTTTGACGCGCGGCGAGGGGTTGAACCGCCGCATCCTCATGTCGCGTCATATCGGTATGAAGCTTTTCGAGCAGAAGGGATTTCCAAGCGGCATTGACTTTACCGGCATTTTCCTTATCAAGGAAAATGCGATGGGGCAGGCGTTTCGCCGCATCGAAGTGCCGTCGCATGACGCTTGGGAGCCGGGGGTATTGCAGGATGCAGCGCAGGAGAAGCGGGCGAAGGAGATGTATGCGGGGCTTCGCAAATATTTGAAGGAAAAGGTGCGTGCGTGCTTACAGACGGAGGATGAGAGCGGCGTTGACGCTTTCGGCGCCGGCGATTTTCTGCCTGACGTCGAAGAGGAAGCCGTGCGCTCTTCGCTTGCCGAGTGCAGAGGCAAGCGAAGAGAAACGCTTGGATGCCGTATCAAGAAGGTAAAGAAGAAAAAGGATGTGGCGACGGCGACGCGTCTTGCACCTTTACATGCGCGCTCTTTGTGCCTTGCGTGCGAAAAGGGGTGCTATCGCCTAAGCTTCATTGCGCCGCACAAAGCCGAGCGTGTGCGTCTGGAGCTTTTCTTGGCAGGCGAGCAGGCGTCGGCGCCCGTCAGGTTGCTCGCGGCATCGTTATCCGGCAGGGCGCGCGCCAAGTTGGAAAAGTTTGAGGGCAATGTCGTGTATCTGCAAAGCGTGGCGAAGGGCGCGAAGATTTTTCTTGACTATACGATAGACTATCATGACTATTGTTTGCTGGAGGTGAAGTACATTGAAGATGCGAGGGAGTCTGGCGCCGTACCCGCTGCTGGCAAAGACGAATGACAGCTATCGCAAATCATCGTTTGACGGCATCTCTGAACTCAAGACGGTGGGCAAGGAGCTGCATCTTGCGTTTCGCGCAGTGCTTCGCTGTGCTGCGCTCAAAAACCTTGTGCGTGCGGGGCTGGCAGGCTATGCGCTGCATATCGAATCGCCCGTCACATCGTATCGTCGTCTGTTCGAGTTCAATGACGCGGCGTTTCGCCTGACGATTTCGGCGGATGCGGTGCGCTCCGTCCTGCAAGTCACGCCGTTCGTCGTGGCAAAGGCAGCGATCGAAGGTTATGCGAGCGATGATTTTCATGAGGTCTATGAAGGACGCAGTTTTTCTTTTGTGCGCGGACATATTCTAGCCGTTGACCAGACGACGGAATTTCTGCTCTATACGCACGATGAGCGCGAGACGCTCCCGTCTATCGTGCGTATAGAGCCTTCGGTGCGCGGGGTGGGAGAGGCGGCGCTTCGCGTTGACTGCGGTTCTGACTATATCGTCATTCACCTGCCGCGCGGAGCGTATGATACCTATCGCCGCTATGCGAAGGGCGCTTACGGAGCGACGTTTCTCGCGTGCGTCGTCCTGCCTGCGCTCGTCGCGGCTCTTGAGCGTCTGCGCGAGGGGCAGTGCGCGGGCGAAGAGCCGCGGGCGCGCTGGCAGAGGGTGCTACTGTACCTCTTGGAAAGGGAAAAGATCGACCTTATGGCGCAGGACGGCGAACTTCTCGCCATCGCACAGCAGCTTCTGCGCGATCCGGTGAACCGCGCCTTGCAGGAGCTGGAAGATTTGGCGCGCCGCGAGGAGGTGAGCGCATGGAATTGAGCTTCATGACGCAGGCAGGCGTCGACGATATGAAAACGCATGTCGAAGAGCACGCGGAGCTTTATCGCTGTGCGGACAATGCGGCGATGCTCGCACATCTCCAAGGCAAAGGCTATCTGGAAAAGATGGAGATGGCGGAGCTTTCAGCAGTCGAGCTTTTGACAGAGGGCGATTTTGCCGCGACGGACATACAGAATGTGCGACGGCTTTACGGCGCATGGCGCACGCTCGCGCCTTATACGGCGGCAGATGAGCGATTTTGGGCGGGGCTTTCGCACACGCTCTTTTGGCGCTATATCCACTACCGTAAGGATAAGGATTTTGCCGAGGGCAGCGCCGCCGCGCTTCGAAGCGACTTCTTCTTCGCGCAGGGAAGGCGCCGCTCGCTCTTTGTGAACCCGCTCGCGCGTTTGTGGTGGGCAGGGTATATGGTCTTTGATGAACGTCGCCGCGATCCGTTCGAGCTTTTGCCTGTGCTCGCGCAAGAAGCGTTCGCGTCGCAGCTTGTGCTGTTTTCCTCAAGCAGTCTCATGAGCCGCCGAGAAACGCGCTTCGCCGTACTCACGCTCATGGAACGATTCGAGCGCGAGGGAAACAAAATCAAGCGCGAGCATTTGCAGGCGCTCCTCAGCCGCCTCAATGCGCTCTCGTCGCTGACGCTCGTCGATATGCTGTCGGAAGAGGAGATCGAGGAGCGATTGGAAGGCGTGCTTTTCGATGAAAAATGACGCCGTATTTCAGCGTCGCAGCATAAGGAAGTATCCGGATAGGGCAGGTGAGCCGGAGAAGATCGAGCGCGCGCGATTTTCCTTGAATCCCCGCTCCGTTGTGCTATAATGTACCTTACACAACGGCTTCGGGAAGCTTTGAGGGAGGCATTCTTGACTTTGCATCATAGATTTAAATTTTTATGGAGTATCGTGCTCGCAGCTTTATTCTTCGTGGCAGGCGCGGGTGTCTGTCTGGCGAATCATGCAGTGCGCGTCTCGGATCTCGACGCGGCAGCGTTCGTCGTGCGTTACAACGATACGGCTCTGCGCGAGGATTCCGTCGTGCGCCTTGCCGCGCCGCTCTTGTCGAACAACGTGAAGCTCAAGAATTATCGCGTCTACGGAGCCGACATCCTCGGCACCGAGGAGAAGGCGCGGCTCTTTCTGAATGTCAACGAGGCGGGAGCGCTTTCGAGTATCGTCATGAAGAGCGAGAAAGCGTCGGTGTCGCGATCTTTGGCTCTGCGGCGCGTGCTGACGCTCGCTTTGGAGTCGCTGGGACTGACGGATGCAGAGCGTGCGGACTTCTTCAGCTCGGAGGAGAAGTCGCCGGACAAGGGCGGCGCTCTGCGCCATGTGTGGTGCAAGGCGGCAGGGCGCAAGATCATCGCCTTCTATGACGTCGTCCATGCGCCCGACATTCTCGTGCTCTACGCTTGGGATGAATGATGAACATAAGATATAAGGCGGGTGGACACGCGGCGTGTCCACCCGCCTTGCTTGAAGAAGGAGGAAATTTTCCGATGAAAGATACTTTGGTCAAAGCGATGGCAGACGACTTCCGCATCTATGCGGCGCGGACGACGCATCTCGTCGGCGATGCCGTGCGCCGCCACGAGTGCCTTCCCGTCGCAGCGGCAGCTCTCGGGCGCACGATGACGGGGGCGCTGCTTCTCGCGGCGAACCTCAAGAACGAGGAGGCGCTGACCGTGAAGTTTGCGGGCGCGGGGCCTCTGGGAACGGTCGTGGCGGACGCCGTGCCCGAGGGCTTCGTGCGCGGCTATGTCGAGCATCCGCATGTGAGTCTGCCGCTGAACGCGCAGGGCAAGCTCGACGTCGGCGCGGGCGTTGGTGCGGGGCTCTTGACGGTCACGCGCTTCACGGGACTCAAGGAGCCTGTCGCCGGCTCGTCCGAGATCATCACGGGAGAGATCGCAGAAGACTTGACGCGATACCTCTACGATTCGGAGCAGACGCCGTCGTCTATCGCGCTCGGGGTGCTCGTCGCGCCCGACCTTTCGGTGCCGGCAGCTGGCGGCTTCTTTGTGCAGCCCTTGCCGGGCGCGTCGGAGGAGTCGCTGTCGCGCATGGAGGAGAATCTGGCGGCGCTTCCCGCCGTCTCCGACATGGTGCATCAGGGCATGACGGCTCGCGAGATCGCTGAACGCGTCATGCAGGGCTTGGGTGAAACGCAAGTTCTCGCCGAAACCGATCTCGCTTTTCGCTGCTCATGCGCAAAGGAGCGCGTCGAAGGCATGTTGCTGAGTTTGAGCCATGACGATCTCGCATCCCTCGTTGCCGACGGCAAGGCAGAGGTTTGCTGTCACTTCTGCGGCGAGAAGTACGCGTTCACGCGTGAGGATTTGGAGGCCTTGCTCACGGAGAAGGAGCGCTCGGTTAGGGGGTGAGTAGCGTGCAGCAGAGATTTGCGAGTACGGAGAGAAAGCTTTCGTCTGCTCCCTGCCCTTTGCGCAGGAAGCACGGCAGGTGTTGCGGTAAACTTTCAGGACATAGTTCAGCCGCCATGCGAAGCGGCATAATCCTAAGAATCTCTCATGTTCACATAGCCGGTTTTCTTGTATTCCACGCCTTCGGAAAGAAGGAACGCCCCTTGTTCTAAAAAACTGGGAGCAGATCGACCCGCGCTATTACGACAGACAAAACCTCGTAGATGAGTTCTTTGTTCAGTATCTTTTTCATTTTGTCTTTATTCGGCACCCGCCAGTCAACTCCTGCTAGGCGCCGTAAAGCCTCACCGGATAAGGAGCGAGCATCCTTGTCCGAAAAACGAGCATCCCTTATGCAACTTGGCGGGAAAAATTAAATTGTATCAATTTTCATGGGTTTTGGATGGCGCGTATTCTCTTTGAGGATATGCGCCTTATTTTTCTCCGGACGCTTGGGCTTCTTACACGTCGCTTCTCGCAGTTCGTCCCAGTTCCTCTTCCAGTTCATCCGCCAGATAGATGTCGCTCATGCAGTGCATGTCGGCAACGCCGTCGCGCATGAGCCGATATGTCTCCGAATGATAGAAGAAGTCGAGTGCGTCCGTCAGAGGGAGATTCATGCGCTCGGCAAAGCGCGCCACGACGCGTGCGTACTTCATTTGCAGCAATATGGGATTGGCTCTCATAGCGATTTGCTCCCTTGAAAATGCAAGTATTTGGCGATCACTTCCTGCGTCCGAAGCGCAATCTGGACATTGGGCTGCTCGAAGCGCAGACGGCGGATTGCTTCCCCCTTCTGAATCAAGCCCTGCAGGAACAGTTCGACCGTATCGAATACGCGGTCATTGGCGATGCCGCCCATGACGACGGCATAATCTGAATCGTCCTTTTCCGTTCGGCAAGCGAGGATGAAGTCAAGCCATGTTTCTGAATACGAATCGAATCGTAGGCATCGTTCATCCGAAAATATGGTTTCATCCAAAACGTACTGCGAGATGAATGCCGCTTGGTGACGGCGCATGAATCTTCTCGCCCAGGACTCTGCCTGTGCCGGAATCGGTGTCGTGTAGAAGCCCCTGCCGAAGTCCACGGCAGTGCGCGAATGAAGCAGATCGGGATATTCAACTGGGAGATATGAGCCGTGGTAGACAATCATACGGATACCCCTGTTTCCTTCATCGTGTCGATCAGATCCGCTACGATGTAATCTTTGCTCTGTGTATGAAGAGCCTCGTAGTTCGCGGCGAGGTAATCAAGCAGGATGCCGCTTTCTTTAAGCCTGTCGTAAAGATGCTCGGCAGGGACGTTCAATTTTTTTGCTGTATTCTCTATGCAGAAGAATATGAATTCCAGTTCGCGCTCGTTTTTTATTTCCGTCGTCATATCGCATTCCTCGCTGCTTTCGTGCATCTTGTCCATGCGCTTCCTTAAATGGCCGCCGTTCTATCTACATTATTTCTACGTGCCGTCTTGATTTTCCTGTCATATCTTTGCCTGTGCGCTCGACCCATCTTGCCAAAACGCCGTTCTTATGGTATCCTTTTGTCGACAAAGGCGATGAGGAAGAGGAGTACGCTGCAAGCGCCGCTTCAGAGAGGGGATGGTCGGTGAGAATCCCTGCGGCGGGCGGCGGAAGGTCGCTTCGGAGCTTTCGGGCTGAAGCCGGCGGCGCATTTTGCTGTTCGGTGGGTAGGCGCGGGCGCGGCGGCGGCGTTATGCCTTGGAGCTGCAGGGTGTCTCGCCCTGCGGGAAGTTAGGTGGTACCACGGAAGCAGGCTCTTCCGTCCTTTCGGACGGGGGAGCTTTATTTTTGTTTGCGGGAAGCTTTATGCGGGCTGCGGGGATTTTGCCTTGCGGCAGTCTGTGCTTTCGGCAGGGGACTTTCGCGTCAATACGACATGTATGGAGGGTTTTTCATGGCAAAGGATAATATCCCGAAGGTTTATGAGCCGCAGTCGTTTGAGAAGAAATGGTATGAGTTCTGGGAGAAGAACGATCTCTTCCATGCTGAACCCGAGGAGGGCAAGAAGCCGTTTTCTATCGTGATCCCGCCGCCCAATGTGACGGGGCAGCTGCACATGGGGCACGCGCTCGACGAAACCTTGCAGGACATCTTGATCCGCTGGCGGCGTATGCAGGGCTACAATACTCTCTGGATGCCGGGCTGCGATCATGCGGGCATCGCGACGCAGGCGAAGGTGGAGGCGGCGCTTCGCGAAGAAGGGACGAATCGCTACGAACTTGGGCGCGAGAAGTTCACGGAGCGCGTCTGGCAGTGGAAGGAAGAGTACGGCAGCCGCATCATGTATCAGCTCCGAACGCTCGGCTCTTCGTGCGACTGGGCGCGCGAGCGCTTCACGATGGACGAGGGCTGCTCGCGCGCTGTGCGCGAGGTGTTTGTGCGTCTCTATGAGCAGGGGCTGATCTATCAGGGCACGCGCATCACGAACTGGTGCCCGTCGTGCAATACGGCGCTTTCGGATATCGAGGTCGAGCACGAGACGGAAGCGGGGCATCTCTGGCATCTGCGCTATGCTTTCGAGGACGGCGAGGGCTATGTCGAGATCGCGACGACGCGCCCGGAGACGATGTTTGGCGATACGGGAATCGCCGTGCATCCCGATGATGCACGCTACAAGGAGCTCGTCGGCAGAAACGTCATCCTGCCCATCGTCAATCGCCCGATTCCCATGTTTGCCGACGAGTACGTCGATCCCGCCTTCGGTACGGGCGCGGTCAAGGTCACGCCTGCGCACGATCCGAACGACTTCGAGATGGGGCTTCGTCATGATCTGCCGCAGGTGCGCGTCATAGAAAATGACGGCACGATGTCGGAAGGTCTCGGAAAGTACGCGGGACTTGATCGCTACGAGTGCCGCAAGATGCTCGTCAAAGATCTCGAAGAGGCGGGCGTTCTCGTCTCTACGGAGGAGCATGAGCACGCCGTCGGTCACTGCTCGCGCTGCCATACGACGGTCGAACCGCTCGTCTCCAAGCAGTGGTTCGTAAAGATGGAGAGCCTCGCGAAGCCCGCGATTGAGGCGGTGCAGGATGGAAAGATACGGTTTGTTCCCGAGCGCTTCACGAAGATTTATACGAATTGGCTCGAAAACATCCGCGACTGGTGCATCTCGCGCCAGCTCTGGTGGGGACATCGCATCCCCGCGTGGTACTGCGAGGACTGCAAGGAGACGATCGTCTCGCGCGAGGACGTCGAAACTTGCCCCAAGTGCGGCAGTTCGCACGTTCATCAGGACGAGGACGTTTTGGACACATGGTTCAGCTCGGGGCTCTGGCCGTTTGAGACGATGGGCTGGCCCGAGGAGACGCCGGAACTCAAGCAGTTTTACCCGACGAGCGTGCTCGTGACGGGCTATGACATCATCTTCTTCTGGGTCGCACGCATGGTCATGATGGGCTTGGCGTTTGGCAAGGACATTCCTTTTCGCCATGTATTCATCCACGGTCTCGTGCGCGACAGCGAGGGGCGCAAGATGTCGAAGTCGCTCGGCAACGGCATCGATCCCGTCGAGGTCATCGACAAGTACGGTGCGGACACCCTGCGATTCATGCTCATCACGGGCAATACGCCGGGCAACGATATGCGTTTTTACTGGGAGCGCGTCGAGGCGGCGCGAAATTTCGCGAACAAGCTGTGGAATGCTTCGCGCTTCATGCTCATGAATTTGGAGGACTTCGATGCGAGCTTCACTCCGACGGCGGAGGACTATACGCTCGCCGATCGCTGGATCTTGTCGCGCTGCCAGAAGACGGCGGCGGGCGTGACGGAGAATCTGGAGAAGTTCGAGCTGGGCGAAGCGGGACGAATGATTTACGAGTTCATTTGGAGCGAGTTCTGCGACTGGTACATCGAGCTGGCGAAAGCGCGGCTCTATGATAAGGACGCAGCCGGCGAGCGTTCGAAGAAGACGGCAGAGTACGTCCTTTCCTATGTACTGGAGCGCACGCTGCGCCTGCTGCATCCTTTCATGCCGTTCCTCACGGAGGAAATCTGGCAGCGCGTGCCGCATGAGGGAAGGAGCATCATGGTCGCGCCGTGGGTCAAGGCAGATGAGAGTCTCGTCGATGACGCGGCGGAGCGCGAGATGGCGAGCATCATGGAAGTGATCGTGCGCATCCGCAACATGCGCGCCGAAGTCGATGCCGCGCCGGGCAAGAAGAGCGAGGTCGTTTTGCACTTCACGGATAAGGCGCTCGCGCCCGTATTTGCCGCGCACGCCGCGTACTTCGCCGCGCTCTCTTGGGCGGATCCTTTGACGGTCTTGGAGGACGGCGCGGCGAAGCCCGAGAACGCCATGACGGCGATCGTCGCAGGCGTCGAGATCTACCTGCCTTTGAAGGGACTCATCGACGTCGAGAAGGAAAAGGCGCGTCTTACGAAGGAACTGGCGAACCTCGTCGGGGAGGAGAAGCGCCTCGGCGGCAAGCTCGCGAACGAGGGCTTCGTCAAGAAGGCGCCGCCCGCCGTCGTAGAAAAAGAGCGCGAGAAGCTCGAAGCGGCGAAGGAGAAGAAGAAGGCGGTCGAAGAGCGCCTCGCCTATCTGGCGAAACTCTGAGGAAGGTGGGGAAATGGACTACAAGGAAAGTCTTTCTTACCTCGAAAGCCTCAACGTATTCGGCTCGAAACTCGGGCTTTCGCGCATCGAGCGGCTCGTCGAGCTGCTTGGTCATCCCGAACGGCGCTACGGCACGATTCATGTCACGGGGACGAACGGCAAAGGCTCTGTCAGTGCCATGACGGCGGCGATTCTGACGAAATCGGGGCTAAGGACGGGACTTTACACCTCGCCGCATCTCGTCTCCTACACGGAGCGCTTCGTCATCGACGGCGAGCAGGCGAGCGAGGCAGACTTCGCGGCGGCGATTGCGGCTGCAAAAGAGGCGGCGGACAAGATGCTTGCCGCGGGGCTGGAGCAGCCGACCGAGTTCGAGGTGCTGACAGCAGCGGCGTTCTTCTATTTTGCTCGAAAGCATGTCGACTATGCCGTCGTCGAGGTCGGCTTGGGCGGGCTTCTCGACTCGACGAACGTCATCACTCCCGAGGTCGCTGTCGTCACGAACGTCGCGATGGAGCACGCCGACCGCTGCGGCGGCACGCTCGAAGGTGTCGCGCAGCACAAGGCGGGCATCATCAAGGCGGGGGTGCCCGTCGTTACGGCGGCTGAGGGCATGACGCTCGATGTCGTGCGCCGAAAAGCGGAGGAAGAAGGCGCTGACATCTTCGTTCTCGGCGAGGATTTTGCCGTTTTGCCGATGAAGCAGGCGGCAGGCATGATCGAGTTCTCTTCCGAACTGCTCGGCATACGTGCGGCGCATTACGCGCTCGCGCTCGGCGGCGCATATCAGCGGCGAAATGCCGCGCTCGCCGTCATGGCGGCGGAGCTTCTTGCGGGGACGCATCCTTCCATCACGCACGAAAATATTGCCGCCGCTTTGCGGTCGGCTGCATGGCCGGGGCGTTTCGAGCGGTTTACGCTGGACGGAAAGCGTATCATCATTGACGGTGCGCATAATCCGGCGGGCGCGGCGGCTCTTCGAGAGAGCCTTGACGCCGCATTTGCGGATGAGGCGCGTGTGCTGCTCATCGGCATTCTGGAGGACAAGGACTATCGCTCGATGCTCAAGACGCTTCTTCGCGCGGGCGACCGCGTTGTCGTCACGCCGCCGATGTCTCTTCGCGCGGGCGATCCCGAAAATCTCGCGCGCGCTGCGCGTGAGATTACGGCAGATGTTGAGGTCGTCGAGAACGCGCAGGCGGCTCTTGAACGTGCGCTCTCTTTGACGGACGAACGGCACATTCTCTGCGCGGCAGGCTCTTTGTATCTGATTGGGAACTTGCGTTGCCTGCTTTTGGAGAGGGGGGCGCGTCATGACGGCTAAGGACAGCCTGTCGGATTATCTTGCGGGCGGCGTCTACTACGCCATTTTGCTCGAAGCCTTCCTCGTCGCGCTCTCGCCGCCTCTGGCGACGGCGGCGCTTCTTCTCGGCGTCATCTTCTGGTTCGCGCGTCTCGTCGTCGATAAGGAGTGCCGCCGCTTCCGCCGTCTGCCCTACGATGTGCCCGCCGCGCTGTTTGCGCTTTTGGGTGCCGTCTCCGTATTCGTCTCGCCTGATCGCGCGTTCAGTTTCTACAATTATTATAATCTCGTCGGCGTCTATCTTTTGACGTATCTTTTGATCGGACAGAACGTCCAAGCGTCGCAGGATATCCGAAAGATCGTTTACGCGCTCGGGCTCGCGTGCGTGCTCGTCGTGCTTTACGGCTTCTATCAATTCGCTTTCGGCATCGACACGAGTGCGATGAAGTGGGTGGACGGAGACGCTTTCCCTGAGCTCAAAAAGCGTGTATTCTCGACGTGGGAGAATCCAAATATCCTCGCGGGATATTTGGATGTCGCCATGTGTTTCGTATTTGCGTTTCTCATGAAGATGCGCGATCAACGACGGCGCATCGCGCTCGGCGCGGCTCTCGTGCTTCTTGCGGCGTGCCTCGCGATGACGTATGCACGCATGGCTCTTCTCGTCATCGCCTTGATCTTCATTCTTTACGGCATGTTCCGCGATTGGCGCGTTCTCTTGGGCGTCGCCGTCGTCGCGGGCGCACTCGTGCTCCTCGACCCCGCGCTTCTTGACCGCGTGACGTCGGTCTTTACGCGCGTCGACACCTCGTCGGAAATGCGCCTCGCGCTCTGGGAGAGCACGCTCGCCATGATCGGCGATCATCCGTTCTTCGGCATTGGCTGGGGCGCCTACTGGATGGTCTACCCCGAGTATGACTTCTATCTGCAGGGCGCGGATGTGCTCATCGTTCACGCGCACAATATGTATTTGAACTACGCGGCGGAGATCGGCGTCGTCGGCGCCGTATCCTTCCTGTGGTTCTTCTTCGGCACGATGGGGCTTGCTTTCTTCTCGAAGGTACACGACAGCGAGGGCTTCCGCCAAGGGTTGATGCTGGGGATCAGCCTCGCCTTTTTCTCCGTCGCGCTGAATGGTCTGACGGACGACGTGCTCTTCAACATCCCGTCGTCGATGCTCCTGTGGCTGCTCGCGGCGCTCGCCGCCGTCACGGAGTTCGCGGGCAACGAAGAAGATGAAGCCGTCGTTATGGACGAACTTACGGCGAGGAAGCGGCAGAAGCTCCGCGAGCTTCGTCAAAGGGCGGGAAAGGGCGGTGAATCGCCCAAAAATAGCGGCGAAGAGTCCGAAAATTGACTTGACGCTAAAGCGTCGAAGTGGTATTCTTTAGCTTAGGATATAATTGTCGCATAGTAGTACGATAAGCCTCAGTTATCCCGTTTTTCTGCGATAGCGCCAAGCTATTATGCAGAAACGGATGGCGGGCAGTCTCGGCTGCGGCGGCAGTTCATCATTGGAACCCCTCTTTCTTTCGCTTTCCCCAAGAGGCGCGGATAAAGCGGCGGTTTCCTTAGATTACACAGGCCGGACGGCCTTGTGAGGGAGGATGTATTGAATGATTGACATCTCGGATCGCGTACGCAACAAAGACCTGCAGGCGAGGATCGTGAGCGCGGAGGAAGCGGCAGCTTTTATCAAGCCGGGCATGAGCATCGGCATGAGCGGCTTCACAGCCTCCTCGTACCCGAAGGCCATTCCGCTTGCCTTGGCCGAGCGCATGAAGAAGGAACCCTTCAAGATTGACCTCTGGACGGGCGCTTCGACCGGCCCGGAGCTTGACGACACGCTCGCAGCCGTCCACGGCATCGCCAAGCGTCTGCCGTACCAGACGGACAATATCCTCAGGGGTGAGATCAACGACGGCTCGGTCGACTATCTCGACCTTCATCTGAGCGAGTCCGCGCAGCTCGCGCGCGTCGGCTACCTTGGCAAGCTTGATCTCGCCATCGTCGAAGCCGTCGCTATCACGGAAGAGGGCAACATCATCCCGTCGACATCGCTCGGCAACGCCGCTTCCTATGTGCAGCAGGCGGACATCGTCATCGTCGAGGTCAACACGACGCAGCCGTTGGAGCTTGAGGGAATGCACGACGTCTACGTGCCTCTCGACCCGCCGAATCGTCTGCCGATTCCCATTATAAAGGCGGACGACCGCGTCGGCACGCCGTTCATTCCATGCACGCCGGATAAGATCAAGTACATCGTGCCGTGCGACATCAAGGACGGTACGCGCAACCTCGCGCCGATTGACGAAAACTCGAAGAAGATGTCGCAGTTCACGCTCGACTTCCTCAATGCTGAGATCAAGGCGGGTCGTATGCCGAAAAACCTGCTGCCGCTGCAGTCGGGTGTCGGCAACGTCGCGAACGCCGTCATGGCTGGCTTCGTTGACTCCGATCTCACGGATCTCACGGTCTATACCGAGGTCATTCAGGATGGTATGCTCGATCTCATCGATGCGGGCAAGCTGAACTTCGCTTCGGGCACGGCATTTTCTCCCTCGCCGGCAGGTATGGAGCGCTTCTACAAGGATGTCGCGAAGTACAAGAAGTACCTGCTGCTGCGTCCGCAGGAAATCTCCAACAGCCCGGAAGTCGTCCATCGTCTCGGCGTCATCGCCATGAACACGGCGCTCGAAGTCGACATCTACGGCAACGTGAACTCCACGCACGTTACCGGCACGAAGATGATGAACGGCATCGGCGGCTCTGGCGACTTCGCGAGAAACGCTTTCCTGACGATCTTCTACACGCCTTCGATTGCGAAGGACGGCGCGATCTCGTCCGTTGTACCCATGTGCTCGCACATCGACCACACGGAGCACGACGTCGACGTCATCATCACGGAACAGGGCGTCGCGGATCTGCGCGGTCTTGCACCGAGAAAGCGCGCCTTGGAGATCATCAACAACTGCGTGCATCCCGACTACAAGCCGGTACTGCTTGACTACTACAACAGAGCCGTAGAGGCCACCAAGCATGCGCACACGCCGCATATCATCAAGGAAGCGCTTTCCTTCCACGAGAAGTTCATCGAAACGAAATCCATGAAGTAAGGCGCCGAAAACATTTTGAACGGATCGGAAATGATTTAGGGAAAAAGAAGCGGCTATAAGCCGTTCGGACCTTCGCGGCAAAGACACGCGACGGACGGGCGGATGCGCTGCTCTCCGCATTCCCTGACAGGAGGACAACAATATGAGCAATGAGAAAATCCAGGCCGCGTTGGAAAAGTACGAGGCTGACCTGAAAAAGACCACGGCGAAATTCCCTCTGCGCCCGAACATTCCCGAGCAGGGTCTTTACACGCCGCTTGACGTCGAGGGCGCAAGCTACGACGAGATCGGCATACCGGGCGAATTCCCCTACACGCGTGGCGTGCAGCCTACGATGTATCGCGGTCGCTTCTGGACGATGCGTATGTACGCCGGCTTCTCCACAGCCGAAGAGTCCAACAAGCGTTACCGCATGTTGATTGCGACGGGTGCGTCGGGCCTCTCGTGCGCTTTTGATCTGCCGACGCAGATCGGTTACGATTCCGACGATTCGATTTCTGAAGGAGAAGTCGGCAAGGTCGGCGTGGCGATTGATTCGCTCGCGGACATGGAGACTCTCTTCGACCAGATCGATCTCGGCAAGGTTTCGACGTCCATGACGATCAACGCCCCTGCTTCTGTGCTTCTTGCGATGTATATCGCCGTTGCCGAGAAGCAGGGCGTGCCCGCAGACCAGCTCACGGGCACAATCCAAAACGATATCTTGAAGGAGTATGCGGCTCGCGGTACTTACATCTTCCCGCCGCGCCCGTCCATGCGCCTCATCACCAACATCTTTGCTTACTGCTCGAAGAACGTACCGAAGTGGAACACCATTTCCATCTCGGGCTACCATATCCGCGAAGCCGGCGCTACGGCTGCCCAGGAAATCGCCTTTACGATTTCCGACGGCATCGCCTACGTCAATGCCGCCATCGAGGCGGGCCTCAATGTCGACGACTTCGCAGGACGTCTCTCCTTCTTCTGGAACGCGCACAACAACGTGCTCGAAGAAGTCGCGAAGTATCGTGCATCCCGCCGTATTTGGGCGAAGGTCATGCGCGACCGCTTCGGTGCGAAGAAGGATAAGTCCATGAAACTCCGCTTCCATACCCAGACTGCAGGCTCCATGCTCACGGCGCAGCAGCCGGACAACAATATCGTCCGCGTCGCGCTGCAGACGGCGGCAGCCGTCATGGGCGGCACGCAGTCCCTCCACACGAACTCCCGCGACGAAGCGCTCGCGCTTCCGACGGAGGAGTCCGTCTCCATCGCTCTCCATACGCAGCACATCGTTGCGCATGAGAGCGGTCTCGCCGATGTCATCGATCCCTTGGCAGGCTCCTACTATGTAGAGGCCATGACGAACAGGATCGAGAAAGAAGCGATGGAATACATCAAGAAGATCGACGAGATGGGCGGCGCTGTCGCTGCCATCGAGAAGGGCTACATCCAGAAGGAGATCCAGGACAGCGCTTACGCCTGGCAGATGGATGTCGAGTCCGGCGCTCGCGTCATCGTTGGTGTCAACAAGTACCAGAAGGAAAATGAAGAGCCGCCGAAGGATCTCTTGAAGGTCGACGCCTCCGTCGGTGAGAAGCAGAAGAAGCAGCTCGCCGAGGTCAAGGCGAAGCGCGACAACGACGCTGTCAAGTCCGCGCTTGAAGCCCTCAAGAAAGCGTGCGAGGATGAGAACGAAAACCTCATGCCGCACATCCTCACGGCTGTCAAGACGTATGCGACGCTCGGCGAGATCTGCGGCGTCATGCGCAGTGTCTTCGGCGAATACGAGGCTCATACGTCCCTGTAATCAACAGGACTTCTCGGGAAAGCCGCTCGGTTTTCGGGCGGCGTCCCGAGCAAAGTTTTCCTTTTTCTACTTGGATTTGGAGGTAATTTCAAATGGCAAAAATCAGGGTATTGGTAGCAAAACCGGGCTTGGACGGCCACGACCGCGGCGCAAAAGTCGTCGCACGCGCTCTTCGTGATGCAGGCTTTGAAGTCATTTATACAGGTCTTCGCCAGACACCGGAGCAGATTACGGAAGCAGCTCTGCAAGAAGACGTCGATGTCATCGCGATGAGCATCCTCTCGGGCGCTCATCCGCATCTCTTCCCCAAGGTTGTCGAGCTTGTGCGCGGCAAGGGTATGACGGACACGCTGATCATCGGCGGCGGCGTCATTCCCGAGACGGACATTCCCGCCCTCAAAGAGGCGGGCGTTGCCGCCGTCTTTACGCCGGGTACGCCGACGGGCGACATCGTCGATTTCATCAACGAGCATGTGAAGAAGTAGTGCAAAATCATGCAACGGGGCTGGCAGCAGTTCGTCTGCCGCCAGCCTTGCTTTTATCCGTATCATGCGCGAACTTTCGGGAAACTCTGTGTTTTTCGAGAGTTCCTGAAACAATGGTATAGGTGGTGCATTCCGTGGATATAGCCAAGGAACTCCTGCAAGGAAATCGTCTCGCACTGTCAAGAGCCATCACGGCGATTGAAAATGAGGCGGAAAATGCCATCGACATCATGAAGGCTCTGTATCCTCATACGGGGAACGCCTATGTGCTCGGCATCACGGGTCCTCCTGGCGCCGGCAAGAGCACATTGACGGACAAGCTCGCCAATGAATACCGCAAGCAGGGCAAGACAGTCGGCGTCATTGCCATCGACCCGACCAGCCCGTTTTCGGGCGGCGCCATCTTGGGCGACCGCATCCGCATGGCGAGTCTGGCGATGGACGAAGGCGTATTCATCCGCAGCATGGGAACGCGCGGCAGCTTGGGCGGTCTTTCACATAAGACGGCGGACGCCGTCAAGGCGATGGACGCTTTTGGCAAGGATATTATCTTTGTTGAGACCGTCGGCGTCGGACAATCCGAAGTCGATATCGTTCGGGCGGCAGATACGACGATGGTCGTATTGATTCCCGGCATGGGCGATGACATCCAGGCGATCAAGGCAGGCGTTTTGGAGATCGGCGATGTGTTCGCCATCAACAAGGCGGATCTTGACGGCGCGGATCGTCTCGTCAAAGAAATCAACATGATGCTCGATTTGGACGGCGTGATGAAAGACTGGCGTCCGCCCATTGACAAAGTCATAGCAAACCAGCAGATCGGCGTTAAGGAGCTTGTCGCATCGGTCGAAAAGCACCGCGCCTACATCGAGGAGAAGGGAATCCTGGCCGAGCGGCGCACGAAGCGCACGAAGGACGAGATGATCGACATCCTCGAAAGCAATATCGGCTCGTATGTCAAGAGCAAGGTCGTCGATTCGGGCAGGCTCGACGCATTCGTCGCCGACATCAAGGCAGGCAGGACAGATCCCTACACCGTCACGCAGCACATCATGAATCATGTGCTCAAGTGACGGCAGTTGTTTCCATATCACCATTTCAGGAGGTAATTCACATGTTCAAAGTTTTGGGTGTAGACCACATCGGCATTGCGGTCAATGATCTCGACGAGGTCGGCAAGTTCTGGACGGAGCAGATCGGCATCCCCTGCACGGGCAAGGAAGTCGTTGCTGAGCAGAAGGTTGAGACGAGCTTCAACCCGACGCCGAACGGTTCGGAAATCGAGCTTCTTGCAGCGACCGATCCGACGAGCCCGATCGCGAAGTTCATCGAGAAGAACGGCGGCAGAGGCGGCATCCAGCACATCGCTCTTCGCGTTGACAACATCGAGAACGCGATCGCCGACCTCATGGCGAAGGGCGTCAAGATGATCGACGAGAAGCCTCGCTACGGTGCGGGCGGCGCGAAGATCGCTTTTCTCCATCCGAAAGCTACGCACGGCGTCCTCCTCGAAATCTGTGAGCACGAAGACCGCTGAATCCTTGCCGCATAGCCTGCGCCTGTGCGCACGGAATGAGCGGAAGTGAAAGGATCGGGCTTGACCGCTTGGACTTTCATAAGGTACTATATACTAGGAAGATTCGACATAGAGGAGGAAGAGTATGGCAACAGTTCAGGAAAAAATTGCCCTCATGCACGCCAAGAAGGAGCATATCCAACAGGGCGGCGGACAGAAGCGCATCGACAAGCAGCATTCGCAGGGCAAGATGACGGCTCGCGAACGCATCGAGAAACTCTTTGATGAGAACACCTTCGTCGAACTCGATATGTTCATGAAGCATCGCTGCACGAACTTCGGTCAAGATCAGAAGGAACTGCCGGGCGAGGGCGTCGTCACGGGCTATGGCACGGTTGACGGTCGTCTTGTCTATGCTTTCGCGCAGGACTTCACGGTCGAGGGCGGTTCCTTGGGCGAGAAGCATGCGCATAAGATCTGGAAGGTCATGGATCTTTCGATGAAGATGGGCGCTCCGTGCATCGGTATCAACGACTCGGGCGGCGCACGCATCCAGGAAGCCGTTGACGCGCTCTCGGGCTATGCGGGCATCTTCTACCGCAATACGGCGGCTTCGGGCGTCGTGCCGCAGATCTCCGTCATCATGGGACCGTGCGCGGGCGGCGCTGTCTACAGCCCGGCGATCACGGACTTCATTTACATGGTCAAGAACACGAGCCAGATGTTCATCACGGGACCTGCTGTCATCAAGTCCGTCACGGCGGAAGAGGTCACGGCGGAAGCCTTGGGCGGCGCGATGACGCACAACTCGGTCTCGGGCGTTGCGCATTTCGCGGCGGAGAACGAAGAGGACTGCATCGAGCAGATCCGCTACCTGCTCTCCTTCCTGCCGAGCAACAACATGGACGATGCGCCGATCGTTGATACGGGAGACGATCCGTCTCGTATGGAAGAGTCCTTGAACACGGTCATTCCGGACAATCCGAATGCGCCGTACGACATGAAGGACGTCATCCGCGGCATCGTCGACAACGGCGAGTTCTACGAAGTGCATCAGCACTTTGCTACGAACATCATCACCTGTTTCGCACGCTTCGACGGCCGCTCCGTCGGCATCATCGCGAACCAGCCGAACGTCATGGCGGGCTGCCTCGATGTCAACGCTTCGGATAAATCCGCACGCTTCATTCGCTTCTGCGACGCCTTCAATATCCCCCTTGTCAATCTCGTTGATGTTCCGGGCTTCCTGCCGGGCGTCGATCAGGAGCACACGGGCATCATCCGTCACGGCGCGAAGATGCTCTATGCCTACAGCGAAGCGACGGTTCCTAAAGTCACGGTCATCACGCGCAAGGCATACGGCGGCTCCTACATCGCCATGTGCTGCCGCGAACTCGGCGCAGATCAGGTCATGGCATGGCCTTCGGCTGAAATCGCCGTCATGGGCCCCGCGGGCGCTGCGAACATCATCTTCCGCAAGGATCCCGACAAGGATCAAAAGACGGCGGAATATGTCGAAGAGTTTGCTACGCCGTACAAGGCGGCGGAGCGCGGCTACGCCGACATGGTCATCGAGCCGAAGGAAACGCGTCCCTATGTCATCACGGCATTGAACGCTCTCGCCTCGAAGCGCGAAGTCGGGCCGGCGAAGAAGCACGGCAATATTCCGTTGTAATCGGGAGGTTCACTTATGCAAAATGCAAAAGACGTCAAACCTGAGGTCGCTGCGGTCATCGCTGCAGCCGTCCAGATGATGGTTGGCAATAAAGTCGTTGCCGTCAAGATCAAGCGCAACGACGCATGGGCAATGGCGGGTCGCCAGAGCATCCATTAAGAAAGACGTAAGCGAAAACAAATTGAAGACTTGGAGGAATTTACAATGAAAAAGTTCAACATCAAGGTCAATGGCACGAGCTACGAAGTCGAGGTCGAGGAAGAGAAGGTCGCAGGCGCGGCGCCTGCGCCGAAGGCTGCCGCTCCCGCCGCTCCGAAGGCCGCTGCTCCGGCTGCTCCTGCCGCTCCTGCCAAGGCAGCTGTTTCCGCTGGCGCCGGCGAAGCTTCCGTCAACGCCCCGATGCCGGGCAAGATCGTCAAGGTTCTCGTTTCCGAAGGTCAGCAGGTCAACTCGGGCGACGTCCTTCTGATTCTCGAAGCCATGAAGATGCAGAACGAAATCGCTGCAACGCAGGCCGGCACGGTCAAGGCGATCAACGTCGCCGCTGGTCAGAGCGTCAAGGTCGGCGATCCGCTGGTCATTGTCGGCTAAGCTGTAAGCATAGCTTTTTGTCGAGTGTTTTGAATGCCTCCGATTGGATCTATCTGATCGGAGGCATTTTTGCGCTATGCCGTTTCATGGAAGGAGAAATGGATGTCATATACAAACTTCCAAGTCGGAGAAAAATTCCCTTTGCCTATAAAGCAGCAAGGAGAGGGCGGTCTTTTTCAAGTCGATGTAAACGGCGCGATGTTCATTTTGCAGCTCATAAAGAGCGACGTCGTCGCCGTCGAGGCGTTTCGTACGGGGGAGATGGAGCTGGCGCTTTATGAGGATGCGGGCGTCTTGTTCCTGCTCTATCAGGTTTTGGGCATCTTCAAAGAGGGTTGGGGCGATGCGCCGCTTTCTTTCGGCGGACTTTCTAAAGAGCAGATGCCGTCGGAGCAGTCGCTTGCGGCTGAAACGATGCACCTTTATCTCGTCGATGCGCGTCTTTCGCTTCTGCTTGCCCAGAGAGAGGAGAAGATGCCCGCATCCTTTGCCGCGCTGCTGCGCCGCCATGCGCTTGCGGCAAAGGATACGCCGCTCGCTCCCGCTGCTTTTGCTGCGCGTGTGCAGGAGATCTGGCAGCGCATGAGTCCGGCGGCGATGCGGGAAAAAGCCGCCGTCGTCTGGAAGATACCGCTCGCGCTCAAGCGTGCGCCGATCCATTGAGGAGGGGTGTGCGATGAAGCCGAAAATTTCTCTGTTGACGACGGGCGGTACGATTGCGGGGGCGGCGGCAAAGAGCGATGCGCTCACGGGCTATCGTGCGGGCGCAGTCGGGGCGGCAGAGCTTCTCGCGGCTGTGCCGGCGCTTTCTGAAGTCGCTCGGATTGCGAGCGAAGAGATCGCGGCGATCGACAGTAAGGACATGACAGAAGCGATTTGGCTGCGTCTTGCCGCACGCGTCGAGGCGGTGCTGGATGCGGGGGCGGCTGGCGTCGTCATTACGCATGGGACGGACACCCTTGAGGAAACGGCGTACTTTTTGCATCTGACGGTCAAGAGCGAAAAGCCTGTCGTTCTGACGGGAGCGATGCGCCCCGCGACGGCGCTTTCCGCCGACGGTCCGCTGAATATCTTCGATGCCGTATGCCTTGCGGCAAGCCCTGCGGCGCATGGTCAAGGCGTGCTCGTCACGCTGAACGGCGATATTCACAGTGCGCGTGACATGGAGAAGGTGCATACGACGGCGGTGCAGGCGTTCGCCTCGCCCGACGTCGGTGTGCTCGGGCGCATGGAGGAGGGCGCGCCGCGCTTCCGGCGCCGCGTGCTCACGCGCCATACGGCGGCGAGTGAGTTTGATCTTGCGGGTGTGACGGAATTGCCGTATGTACCGATCCTTTACGGGCACGCAGGTGCAGACGATCGGCTTGCCGCCGCCGCTGTCCGCGGTGGCGCGGCGGGAATCGTCCATGCGGGCGCAGGCAACGGCAGCATAGCGGAAGCCGTCTTGCCGACGCTTGCCGCTGCTGCGGCAGCCGGACTTCCCGTCGTGCGTGCGAGCCGCACGGGAGCGGGGGCGGTGCTTTTCGCTGAAGATGCCTACCGTATGGCGGGCTTTATCGACGCCGACACGCTGCCCCCTGCTAAAGCGCGCATTCTTCTTGCACTCACGCTCCTAAAAACAAGGGAACGTGCAGAGGTTCAGCGCATGTTCCACGAATATTGACAGGGAAGGATGCCGTTTTTGAAACGGCTGCGGCTTTTCATGGAGCGATCTTTGCAGGACAGGTCGATGAAGAAGTCTTGTCCATACCACTGGAATAACTTTTCGTGATAGGGTATAATAGATGAAAGTTCATGTATGATCGGTGTGCCGTTTGAAGGGAGAGTTCCATGAAGGCTTATGTGTTGAAGATTGTTCTGCGCGGACAGTCGTCGGATGTTTGGCGGCGTGTGTTGGTGCCGGAAGAGCTGACGTTTTCACAGCTTGCGCTCGTGTTTAATCTGGCGATGGGCTGGGAGAAGGAAACGGAGTACTCCTTTCTGCTGCCGCATAAGAAAATGGTCATCACCGAACTGCCGGAGGGGCAGTCGCCGAACGAGAGACTGTTGGAAGCTCCCGAGGTGTATATTCGTCGCTATTTAGAGCGTGCCGGTGCGTTTCTCTACGTTTATGCCAATCGACGAGAGATGCGCTTTGATGTGCAGCGTGAAGAGATCGTCGATCCGTGGACGGGCAGGGAGCCAAAGGTACTCGAATGGAGCGGTGCGATTTTCGCCGCCGATCTGCTCTCGGATACGGCGGCAGCGGCGAGAAGCGAGGCCGACTATGATGTGGATGCGGTCAATGAAAAACTTGCTCTTTGGTGCCGCCTCAATCGGCGCAGCTATGAGCAGCGCACCTTGGCGATGCTTTACGATGATATGGAAGCGGGCAAGTACGGCTTTTTTGCGCGTATGCCCAAGGAACTTTCCATCACAGGCGCGTATTCGCCCGAGGAGAGAAGCGCGTTTCTCTCCGTGGTCATGCACCAGGGGCTGCAAAAATCGAAGGATGAGGAGCGCGTGCCGCCGACGCTGCGCGATATGTTTGCAGGGTTTGCCAAGGACGAGCTTCTTTCGATTGCTGAACAAAAGGGCGTCGAAGTGCGTCACGGTATGAGAAAGAAGGATGTCATCGAGCTGTTGACGAAAAAGATGCTCGACCCTTGTGTTCTGGAGAACTACTTTCTGTGCCTGAGCGATGAGGAAATCCTTTCTCTGCAAAAATTGCTTGCCGATCCCGACGTATTTGAAGAGGAGCCGCACGATACCCTTGAAGTCCTCTCTACGGCAGGCTATATCGCGGAAACCCCGGAACTCGTCATCGTCATTGCGCGGGATGTGGCAGAGATGCTCATTCCTTTTGCGGCGGATATGAGTGAAGCTTTCTATGAGAAACGCCGCCGCCGCCTATGGCTGATGAACGCGATCCTCACGGCGAATGTTCTCTACAGTGTGACGCCGCTCGATGTCTTGTGCCGTGTTTATAACCAAGGTGGCATCGATACGCTGCAGCCGGAAGAACTCAAGCGGGAGATCGAAAAGATTCCGCCCGAGTTCGTTGAGGGCTACTGGCGGCGCGGCGACGTCTTTATCTCTGAGGGGCTTGAGGAAGAAGAGATTCAGGTCATCTTAGAATCACAGGGCGACGGCGATTATTATATTCCCGGTACGGAGGAGATACCGCTCTTCGCGCAGGGGCTTGCCCTTTCCGATCCGGAGGATGAAAAAGCGACGGCGCGGTTCTTTCATCAGACGCTTTCCTACGACGATGAGGAAACGGTGGAAATCATGCGGCGCATCCATTGGACTTTTCTCGCCGGTGCGCCCGTTTCTTTCGTGCGCGATATGCTCAAAGACGACGGCTATTTCGACGCCTTGACGAAAGAACAGGACGTCATGCTGCGCCGACTGTTGAATCGTCTGCACGACGGTACGCGCTCGGTTGCGAACCGCGGCTTTACGACGAATGAGATCAAGGAACAGCAGCAGGCGGCGCAGAAGAAAAAGGAGGAGCGCAGGAAAGCGGCGCGATCGAAGGTCGTTTTTTTGAGGGACAGGAACAAGGAGAAATCACATTGAGCAATTTGGACGTAGGTATCGTAGGTCTGCCGAATGTCGGCAAGAGCACACTTTTCAATGCGATCACGAAAGCGGGTGCGGAGGCGGCGAATTATCCTTTCTGCACGATTGAGCCGAATGTCGGCGTCGTCGATGTACCCGATGCACGTCTTTCTGTGCTGCATGAGATGTATCAGTCGAAAAAGACGACGCCGGCTTCCGTGCGTTTCGTTGATATCGCCGGTCTTGTCGCAGGCGCATCGAAGGGCGAGGGTCTTGGCAACAAGTTTTTGGAGCATATCCGCCAAGTTGACGCCATCGCGCATGTCGTGCGCTGCTTCGAGGATACGAATATCACGCACGTCGCAGCGACGATCGATCCCGTGCGCGACATCGAAACGATCTTGACGGAGCTTTGCCTTGCCGATCTTGAGGTCTTGGAAAAGCGCATCATGAAGCTCGCCAAGCTCGCCAAAAGCGGCAGCAAGGAAGCGAAGGCAGAGGATGAGGTGCTGCGCCGCATCAAGGCGGTTTTGGAAGAAGGAAAGTCGGCGCGCAGTCTCGATCTCAGCGACGATGAACTCGATCTCATCAAGGAGATGAACTTCCTTACGCTGAAGCCGATGCTTTATGTTGCCAATGTCTCCGAGGATGAAGCGGCAAAGGACGGCGAAGGCAATCCGCACGTCGCTCGTGTGCGCGACTATGCGGCGAAGGAAGGATCTGAGGTCGTCGTCGTCTCCGCCCGTGTCGAGTCGGAGATCGCCGAGCTTGATGCAAGTGACGCCAAGGCGTTTCTCGAAGAGCTGGGGCTTTTGGAGAGCGGCTTGGATCGGCTCATCAAGGCGGCGTTCGAGTTGCTGGGGCTTCTGACGTTCTTGACGGCAGGTCCCGATGAGTGCCGCGCATGGACGATTGTCTCCGGCACGACGGCGCCCAAGGCGGCGGGCAAGATTCATTCGGATATTGAGCGCGGCTTCATCCGCGCGGAGATCGTCAACTACGACGATCTCGTCGCCGCCGGCAGCACGGCGGCGGCGCGTGAAAAAGGGCAGGTACGCCTTGAGGGCAAGGATTATGTGATGCAGGACGGCGATGTGACGTATTTCCGATTCAACGTGTGAGGAGGCGGCTCTCATGAAGGTGCAGCGGCGGATCTTTTCGGCAGTCTTGCTCACGTCTTTTATGGGGCCTTTTCTCGGCAGCTGCATCAACATCGCTATTCCTGCGATCGCGTTGGAATTTTCATGTCCGGCGACGGATCTTTCTTGGCTTGCGACCGCTTTTCTCCTTGGTGCAGTCGCTTTTGTGCTGCCGTTCGGGCGGCTGGCGGACATCTTCGGTCGATGTCGCATCTATGGCGTCGGCACGGCGGCGATGGCGGTCGTTTCCTTCGTCGCAGCGTTTTCGCCGACGGTTTCGTTACTCATCGCCATGCGTGCGCTGCAAGGGCTTGCTCTGGGACTTGTCTTTTCGAGCGGCATGGCGCTCCTCGTGGCGGCGCATCCGGCGAGAGAGCGCGGGCGTGTCATCGGCTACTCCGCCGCCGCGACTTATATCGGGCTGTCTTTGGGGCCTGTGATCGGCGGTCTTGTCACACAGTATCTCGGCTGGCGGCTCCTCTTTCTCTTGGCGGCGGCTGTCATTCTGGCGAGCAGTTTGCTCGTGTGCGCCGTCCGAACCGATTGGTACGGTGAGCGCGGCGGCGGCTTTGATGTGTCCGGCGCGGTTTTCTATACGGCGGCGAGCACGCTGACGCTTTACGGACTTTCTGTATTTGCGGATGCGTCTTGGACGCGCGTTTTGCTGCTCATCGGGCTTGTATTTTTTGCACTCTTTTTGTGGCAGGAGAGGCGGGCGAAAATGCCGCTTCTGCAGCTTTCGCTCTTTTACAACACCGTCTTTGCCATGAGTAATCTCGCATCGTTTTTGAACTACAGCGCGACGTATGCGATCAGTTTTTTGCTCTCGCTGTACTTGCAGCTCGTGCGCGGTCTTGACGCTTCGACGGCGGGGGTCGTCATGCTCTTGCAGCCGTTGACGATGGCGGTTCTCTCACCGGTTGCAGGAGGGTTGTCGGATAAGTATGAGCCGCGCCTCGTTGCGACTTTCGGCATGGCTTTGACGGCGATGGGCGTCTTCTGCTATTCGCTGCTCGACGCAGATACGCCTCTATCGCTCGTCGCGGCGAACTGCGTGCTTGTCGGCGTGGGGTTCGGCTTCTTCTCGCCGGCGAACAATAATGCGATCATGGGCGCGGTATCGAAAAAGCTCTATGGCGTGGCGTCTTCTATGGTCGCTGTCATGCGCCTTTCGGGGCAGGCGGTGAGCATGGCGGTCGTGACGGTGCTGCTCGCGCAGGCGGCGCTTCATGAGGCAGCGGATTGGACGGCGGAACTTGCAGCAGCGATACGGCTGATTTTCGCGTATTTGACCGTCTCCTGCGTTTTTGGCGTATTCGCTTCGCTTGCACGCGGCAAGAGAAAGCCTGCCGAAGAAGATGGGCGGGCGTAAAAAGATGAGAGGAGTGCTGTCATGCAGCGCTATGAAATCGGTGACATCGTGCGCATGAAAAAGAGGCACCCGTGCGGCAGCGATCGTTGGCGCGTTTTGCGCACGGGTACGGATTTTGCGCTCAAATGCGAGGGATGCGGGCGCTTCGTGCAGATTGGGCGCGAGAAGTTCCTGCGTCTCGTGCGTGCGATTGAGGAGAAGCATACGACTGGCGTTTGCCAAGCGGACGGATGATGCTGCATCTGCGTTAGGAAGGGAGACGGTGAACATGGAAAAGGCTAAGAAGGAGCCGATGGGCTTTTTTTCCGTTGTCATGCCGCCAGTCTCAACGGCAGAAAAGAAGCTGATTGCCATTGGCGCTTCGACGGGCGGTACGGAAGCGATCGCCACGATATTGAAGGAGCTTTCACCGCCGCTGCCCCCCATCGTCATTGTGCAGCATATACCGCCGGTGTTCAGCAATCATTTTGCCCATCGGCTCAATGCCATATCGAAGCTCACGGTCAAGGAAGCCGAGGACGGCGAAGCGATCAAGCCCTCGACCGCTTATGTGGCGCCGGGCGGGCGGCACATGAAGCTCGAACGGCGTGCGGGAAGGATCGTTGTCGCCTGTATGCAGGGGGATCCCGTGAACTGGGTGCGTCCTTCGGCAGACGTCCTCTTTTTCTCCGTCGCCGAGCTCATCGGCGATGCGGCGCTGGGGGTGATTCTCACCGGCATGGGGGCGGATGGTGCAAAGGGGTTGTTTGCAATGCGGCATACGGGAGCCATGACGCTCGGACAGGACGAAGCGTCATGCGTCGTCTATGGTATGCCACGCGCCGCTTTCGAGCTTGGTGCAGTCGAGCGACAGATGCCGCTCGCAGCGATGGCAGGGGCGATCAAGCAGGCGGTACGCGGGTGTTAGGGTACAAAAAGAAGGGCTGTGCAAGGTCGATTCGACTTTGCACAGCCCTTCTTTTGCGTCAAGGGAACGTGGGAAATTTGCTGCTATGACAGGAGCAGGCTGTCGTTTGCCAGCTCGTTGCCCGCCGCTTTCTCGAAGAGGGCGAGCAGGTCGCGCACGGATAGGCGTGCTTTTTCTTCGCCTTTGACATCGACGAGGATGCGTCCTTCGTGCATCATGATGAGACGGTTGCCGAGGCGAAGCGCATCCTTCATGTTGTGCGTGATCATGAGCGTCGTGAGCTTGCGCTTTTCGACGATGTCCTTCGTGATGTCGAGGACTTTTTCCGCGGTCTTGGGGTCGAGCGCCGCCGTGTGTTCGTCGAGAAGCAGGAGCTTCGGCTCTGCCATCGTCGCCATGAGGAGTGTCAAGGCTTGACGCTGACCGCCCGAGAGCAGTCCGACCTTGGATTCGAGACGATCTTCAAGACCGAGGTTGAGACTGGCGAGAAGCCCCTGGAAGCGCTCTCGCTGTGCCTTGGAGAAGCTCCAGCGGAGCCTTGGCGCATGGCCGCGCCGTGCGGCGATGGCAAGATTTTCTTCGATCATCATGCCTGCCGCCGTGCCCATCATGGGATCTTGAAAGACGCGGCCGATGTACTTGGCGCGCTTGTGTTCCGGCTGCTTCGTGATGTCCGTGCCGGCGATGACGATGCTGCCTGTATCGACGCGGAAAGTGCCTGCGATGGAGTTCATCAGCGTGGACTTGCCGGCGCCGTTGCCGCCGATGACGGTTACGAAGTCGCCGGGGGAAAGGTGCAGCGTCACGCCACGCAGGGCGAATTTTTCTGTGATCGTACCGGGATTGAAGGTCTTTGAGATGTTTTCGATCTTGAGCATCAGCGCGGACCTCCTTTTGCGCGGCGAATCCGCGCTTGAATCAGCGGCAAAGAGAGTGCGAGCGCGACGAGCGCCGCCGTGAAGAGTTTGAGATCGTTCGGAGGCATACCGAGTTCGAGTACGACGGCGATGACAGCGCGGTAGACAATGGAGCCGCCGATGACGGCGAGCAGGCAGTTCTTGAAGCTGCGCGTGCCGAAGAGCACTTCGCCGATGATGACGGATGCAAGCCCGATGACGATGGTGCCGACCCCCATGCCGACGTCGGCAAAGCCGTTCGCCTGTGCAACGAGCGCGCCTGAGATGGCGACGAGACCGTTCGAGAGCAAAAGCCCGAGGATGATCGTCATGTCGGTGTTGACGCCGTTGGCGCGGATCATGTGCGGGTTGTCCCCCGTCGCACGGATCGCCGCGCCGAGCTCCGTGCCGAAGAAGTAATAGCACGCGACGCTGATGGCGACGACGATAAGAAAGCCCATGATGAGCACAGCCAGCTCGCGCGTGAGACCGAAGTTCTGCGCCTGCGTGAAGATTGTCTCCGTGTTGAGGAGCGGCAGGTTCGCCTTGCCCATGATGCGAAGGTTCACGGAGTAGAGCGCGATCATCGTGAGAATGCCTGCAAGAAGCGCGGGGATTTTGAGCTTCGTCGTCAGAAGTCCGGTGACGACGCCTGAGACCATGCCCGCGGCGAAGGCGGCGCAGATGGCGAGTACGGGCGACGCACCGGCGGCGAGAAGGCTCGCTGCCGTCGCTGCGCCCAGTGGGAAGCTGCCTTCGACGGTGAGATCGGCGATGTCGAGGACGCGGAAGGTCAGATAGACGCCGATGGCAAGAAGCGCCCATAAAAGTCCTTGGGAAATGGTTGGAATGATGAGATCCATAGAGGGATAGTCTCCTTTTTGAAAAAGCAGCCGCAAGAGGATGCTTGCGGCTGTTTTGCGGTTTTCATGGGGATGGGGTTACTCGAAGATCTGTGCATCCTTCAAGATGTCGGCGGGGATTTGGATGCCGAGTTTGTCGGCGTTCTTTTTGTTGATGCTGACCTTGAGTTCCTTTGCCATTTCAATCGGCATGTCGGCAGGTTTCGCCTTTCCTTCAAGGATGTCGGCAGCCATGTGTCCCGTCTGTACGCCGAGTTTGTAGTAGTCGATGCCGTAGGTCGCAAGCGCCCCTGCCTTGACCCAGTTGTCCTCGCTGCAGAATACGGGCTTTTTCGCCGCATCCGTGATGGCAAGAAGCGTCGGGACAGCAGACGCCATGATGTTGTCCGTCGGCTCGAAGAAAGCGTCAACGTCGCCGACGAGGCTGTTCGCCGCCTGTTGGATGTCGTTGACGGTCGAGATCGTCGCCGTGCGCACTTTTAGCCCGCGGCTCTCGGCGTACTCGGTGATCGCTTTCGCCTGTACCTCGGAATTGACTTCGCTGGAGCAGTAGATGATGCCGATGGTCTTGACGTTGGGGCAGATCTTCAGCATGAGGTCGATTTGTTCCTTGACAGGGCTCATGTCGCTCGTACCTGTGACATTGCCGCCGGGCTTCTCGTTCGAAGCGGCGAGCTTCGCGCCGACATAGTCCGTGATCGCCGTGCCGACGATAGGAATGTCGCGTGTCGCGTTTGCCATGCTCTGGGCGGCGGGCGTCGCAATCGCACAGACGAGAGCCATCTTCGCGTTGACGAAGCGCTGCGCGATGTTCTGGAGGTTCGACTGATCCGCCTGCGCGTTCTGGCGGTCGATCGAGATGTTCTTTCCCTCTTCGAAGCCGCGCTCCTTGAGACCGTCGGCAAAGCCTTTGTTCGCCGCATCGAGCGCGTTGTGCTCGACGAGCTGCACGACGCCGATCTTCACGTCCTTCGTGTCGGCGCTCTGACCGCAGCCGACGAAGCCGAGACTTGCCGTGAGGAGCGAGGCTCCGAGGATGAGCGCTTTGAGTTTCTTGGAAATGTGCATGAGAATTCCGCCTTTCTGCTGTGCTAAAGCGCGGCTGAAGCCGCATTCCTTGAATTTTATAAAGAGTGGCTGTATTTGAAGCAATAAAGATATTATACATGGTTACAGAGAGAAATGCCATAGCCGTATGAAAATCCGTGCCCTCGAAACTTATGATTGACAAGGTGCACGGGAAATGCTATACTCATCCTTGTTGCACAGATCTCGTGCTGTGCTGCGCAAATTTCATACCGACTGCGGTTTTTCGCAGAAGATTCAAGCATTGGAGAGTTGTCCGAGTGGTTGAAGGAGCACGCCTGGAAAGCGTGTATACGGGGAAACCTGTATCGAGAGTTCGAATCTCTCACTCTCCGCCAGTGATGAGAACAGGCGTTGTCTCCTTTTTACGGAGATGACGTCTTTTTTGCGTTTCTAAACAGCTATATCACAGCTATATCGGAAAATATGAGAAAAAAGTGTGAAAAAGTCCGAAAGGCAAGCAGGAATTTTGGGGAAAAAGGAGAATTGACAACTAAGGATAATTATGTTTTGATTAGGGAAAGCGCTGATTGTATCAGCTATCCTTGGAGGATGTCCTGACATTCTCCGGAAGAGTATTCCTGCATACCCCCTGGCGGGGCGAAAGAGGGAGGCAGTAATGTGGACAAGCGGGAAAGCATGTGGGAGCGTTATCTCCGCAATGGTCTGAGCCGCCGCGACTTCCTGAAAGGGTGCGTCGCGCTGACATCTTTGATGGGACTTAATACGGATATGGTTTCGAAGGTCGTCGAGGCGGCAGAGGCGAAGCCGTTGCCGGTCGTGATCTGGCTGCATGGCCATGAGTGTACGGGCTGCGATGAGTCGTTCATCCGCTCGGCGGCGCCGATGGCGTCCGATTTGGTGCTGAACATGATTGCGCTCGAATACAGCCACGTCTTGAGCGCGGCTTCGGGCGAGCCTTTTGAGGCGCATCTTGAACAGACGATTGAAAAGTACAAAGGGCAGTACATCCTTGCCGTAGAGGGTGCGATTGCGACGAAGGAGAACGGCGTCTACTGCATGTCGGGCGGTCATCCGTTCATTGATACCTTCCAGCGCGTGGCGAAGGATGCAGCGGCGATCATCGCCTACGGCACATGCGCGACGTCGGGCGGCATCCAGGCGGCTGCGCCGAATCCGACGGGTTCGGCGGGCATCGGGCACTACACGGGCGGCCGACCGGTCATCAACGTGCCGGGCTGTCCTCCTATCCCTGAGGTCATGACGGGCGTCGTCATGCACGTCGCTCTCTTCGGCACGATCCCCGACCTCGATATGGAGAACCGCCCCAAGCAGTTCTATGGTAACCGTATTCACGATACCTGCTATCGCCGTCCGTTCTTCGATGCGGGCATGTTCGCCGAGCGCTTCGACGATGCAGGCTCGAAGGCGGGCTGGTGTCTCTATAAGCTCGGCTGCAGAGGTCCCGAGACGTATGCTTCGTGCGGCAACCTGCGCTGGTTCCAGGGGATGAGCTATCCGATTCAGTCGGGTGCGCCGTGCATCGGCTGCACGAACGCAAACTTCTGGGATGATGCGCCGTTCTCCGACCGCCTGCCGAAGTACGGTCCTCTGGGCAGCATCGACAAGATCGGCGTCGGCCTCGCTGTCGGCACGGCGGCGGGCGTCGCCGTACATGGCGCTCTGAGCCTTGCACAGCGCGCGAAGGCGGACAAGGCGATCGAGAAGGAAGAGGAACAGGCGAAGAGGGAGCAGGTGCATAAATGAAACATGTAACGGTCGATCCGGTAACGAGAATCGAAGGGCATCTGCGCGTCGAAGTGCAGGTGGACGAGGCGACGGGCAAGGTCACGGACGCTCTTTCGAGCGGTACGGCGTGGCGCGGTCTGGAACTCGTCATGAACGGGCGCGACCCGCGCGACGCATGGGCATACATCCAGCGCATCTGCGGCGTCTGCACGACGGCTCATGCGCTTTGCGCCGTACGCGCCGTCGAGGATGCGCTCGGCATCCGCATTCCGACGAACGCGAACTATATCCGCAACATCATGGCGGGCTGTCTGACGGTGCAGGATCATCTCGTGCATTTCTATCATCTGCACGCACTCGACTGGGTCAGCCCCGTCGAGGCTCTGGCTGCCGATCCGGCGGCGGCGGCAAACCTGCAGCGGGAGATCTTGAAGCTGCGCCTGCCGCTTGCGGGACCTGCGGGTCTTAATACGGAAGCATATCCGAAAGATTTTCCGAATGCGACGCCCGAATACTTCGCGGCGTTCAAGCAGAAGATCGAGCAGATCGTCAAGAGCGGTCAGCTCGGCATCTTTGCGGCGAATTGGTGGGATCATCCCGACTATAAGATCCTGCCGCCCGAGGTTCATCTCATCGCGGTCGTCCACTACCTTGAGATGCTTGACAAGCATAGAGAGCTTATGACGCCGCACGTCGTCTTTGGCGGCAAGAATCCGCACGCGCATTACGTCGTCGGCGGTATGCCGTGCGCGATCTCCCTCGACGACGGCAACGCGCCGATCAATACGGCGCGGCTCGCCATCGTGGATCGTGCCGTGAACCTCACGCGCACGATTGTCAACGAATATTATCTGCCCGACGTGCTCGCCATCGGCTCGCTCTACGTCAAGGCGGGCAAGGTGGACGGCGGCGGTCTTGCCAAGCGCTGTGTGCTGGGATTCGGGCAGTTCCCCGAGCAGAGCTACACGGGTACGAGAAACGGCGACTTCATGCGTCATCTCCTGATTCGCTCGAACGGTGTCGTCGAGAACTTCGGCGCCGGCCTTGCGGCTGCGACTTTCACGGAAGTCAAGGCGGAGGATCTGTCCGATCCCGTCGCTTTCACCGAGGGCGTCGAGCACGCATGGTACGAGTACGAGGGCGCCGAGAGCGATCTCCATCCGTGGGCGGGGCAGACGAAGCCGAAGTACACGGCGCCGAAAGTCGGCACGCAGACGAATTGGCAGGAGCTTAACGAGAAGGGCAAGTATTCGTGGCTCAAGACGCCGAAATGGCGCGGCAAGCTCGCCGAGGTCGGTCCTTTGGCGCGCTACATTATCATCTACGTCAAGGCGAAGAAGGGCTTCCTGCCGAATCCGACATGGGCGGAGCAGCTTATGCTCAATCAGATGGATGCGGTGTCGAAGGCGATCGGTCTCGCGCCCGAGGTTTGGCTGCCGACGATGGTCGGCAGGACGGCGGCACGTGCGCTCGACGCACAGCTCAATGCTGAGATCGAGAAGTATTACTTCGACAAGCTCATCGAAAATATCAAGGGCGGCGATCTTGCCGTCGCGACATCCGATAAATGGGATCCTGTGACATGGCCGAAGGAAGCGAAGGGCGTCGGTCTCTACGATGCGCCGCGCGGTGCGCTCTCGCACTGGGTCGTCATCAAGAACGGCAAGATCGCGAACTACCAGTGTGTCGTGCCGACGACGTGGAACGCCTGCCCGCGCGACGATCAGGCGGGTCACGGCGCTTACGAGATGGCGATGATGGATACGCGCGTCGCCGTGCCCGACAAGCCCTTGGAAATTGTGCGCGTCATTCGCTCGTTCGATCCGTGCATGGCGTGTTCGACGCACGTCTACAACGCGAACGGCGACACGCTCAAGATCATGACGACGGATCCCTATGCAGGGCTGCAGGTGGAAGAATAAACGATCACGCATCGTGGAAAGGAGAAACTGCCGCGAGCGAGAGCGTTCATCTCTTGATTTGCGGCAGCAGGGACATGTGATATGAGAGAAGTCAAACGCAGAATCTACTACGTTTTCAGTCCTTGGCTCAGGGTCTTTCACTGGATCATGGTCGTCTGCATCTCGGTCCTCTTTGCGACGGGATTGATGATCACAGAGCCGTGGCTCATTTACTCCGTCGAGCCGACGTTCAGCGGCATGACGACGGACAACATCCGAAACATTCATTTCATCGCAGCATTCGCTTTCATGGCGGCGTTCATCCTTCGGATTTACGGCTTCTATGTGAATCGCGGCGACCGCCTTTTCCCTCGCTTTTGGGAAGGGCTCTTCTGGCGGGCGATCGGCGATGTAATCCTGCATTACATCTTCGTGCGCTACGAGCACAAGTCGTATTTGAGGAACCCGATCGCACGCATGTCGTACACGCTGCTCTATGTACTCGTCGCCATCGAGGTGCTGACAGGCATGGCGATGTATGGCGCGAACGAGCCGGAAAGCGTGTCGTTCCAGCTCTTCGGCTGGGTGATCGCTCTTTGCGGCAACGAGTTCATGGCGCATCTCGTGCATCATTACGTCGCTTGGTTCATCATCCTCTTCGCGATTGGCCATCTCTACATGGTCATCCGCGCGGAGTTCATGGAAGGTGAGAGCGAAGTGTCGAGCATGTTCTCAGGGCGCAAGATTCTGACGCATGAGCCGCTCGACGCCTATCAGCTCAGCCATCCCGAGGAGGAGCATAAGGGCAGGGCGAGTTGAGAAAGGAAGAATCGTCTATGTGTAAAGAATGCGGCTGCGGCGCGGCGAACGGTACGACACGCCTGCAATTTACCGTTACGGGCTATACGGATGCGTCGGCGAAGGACGCGGAAAAGGCTCTTTTGGGTCTTGCCGGCGTGCTCTATGTGCATATCCATGCGCACGATGGTGAGACGACGATCGACTACAATCCGGCGAAGACGAAGCTTACGGAACTGCTTGCGGTGTTTGAAGCGCGCGGTCTTTCGACTGCGCTTTGATGCGCTTCGTCTGCGTTTTGTTTGCGACAACAGGGAAAAAAGGCGCCCCCTTTCGGCAAGCCGCCGGAGGGGGCCCTTTTCGCATAGGAGGAAAACCGGTGCATGAAATGGCGATCGCCGAGGGCATCTTGGGCATCGCGCTCAAGACGATGGATGAAAACGCGGCGACGCGCGTCGCACGCGTGAATTTGCTCGTCGGTGAGATGGCGGGCGTAGAGTGCGAATCCCTGCGCTTTTGCTTTGCGGCTCTGACGAAGGGAACGGCGGCAGATGGCGCGGCGCTTTCCATCGAGCGCGTGCCGCTCATCGGGCGTTGTGGGGCTTGCGGCAGGGAGCAGCCTATCGAGCGATACAGTTTTCTTTGTCCTTCGTGCAGGAGCGGCGCACTTGAGATCATCTCGGGACGCGAGCTCAAGGTCGAATCTTTGGAGGTGGACTAGGCAAAATGGAAGTCAAGGTCATGAAGAATGTTCTGGCGATGAACGACGAAGCAGCGGCGGAGAATGCGGAGCTTTTTCAAAGAGACCGTGTATTTGTGCTCAATCTCATGGGCTCGCCGGGCGCGGGCAAGACGACGCTCCTTGAGCGCACGCTGCAGGCACTCAAGGATGAGATGCGCATCGCTGTTATCGAGGGCGATCTCTTTACATCGAAGGACGCCGAGCGCATCGACCGACTCGGCGTGCCCGTCGTGCAGATCAACACGAGCGGCGGCTGTCATCTCGATGCGCCGATGGTCAAGAGTGCGCTCTCGTCCATCGACCTCGCCGCACTCGATATGCTCGTCATCGAGAATGTCGGCAATCTCGTCTGCCCGGCAGAGTTTGAACTGGGACAGGACAAGAAGGCGGTCGTGCTGTCGATCACGGAAGGCGACGACAAACCCTTGAAGTACCCGCTGATGTTCAAGGAGGCAGATGCGGCGCTCCTCAATAAGGTTGATCTCCTGCCTTATACGGACTTCGATATGGCGCGTGCGGCAGACGACATCCGCACGATTCATCCGGGCATCGAGGTCATGGCGATCGCCTGCCGCACGGGCGATGGCATCGAGGCGTGGCTCTCGTGGCTTCGGAAAAATGTGCGCGAGAAGAAGGAGGCGGCTCGATGAGTGCAGCGTTCTTGGACGTATCGCCCGAAGAGATCGAGCGTGCGAGAAAAGAGCTTGAGGCGGCGCCCGCCGTGACGATTCTCGGCATCGGCAACGTCATCCTGCAGGATGAGGGCTTCGGCGTACGCGCCGCCGAACTTCTGCGTGAAAAGTACGATTTCCCGCCCGACGTGCAGATCATCGACGGCGGCACGCTCGGCGCAGAACTCTTGGGCGTCGTTACGGGTACAAAGCATCTGCTCGTGCTCGATTCCGTCAACGGCGGCAAAGAGGCGGGCACGCTCTTTCACTTTGCGAACGAGCAGATTGCAGCGCACTTTCAAGATAAATTGTCGGTACATGAGGTCGGCATACAGGATGTGCTCGCGACGCTCTCGGTGACGGGCCGCGCGATCCCCGACGTCGTCGTGCTCGGGGCGCAGCCTTACGCCGTCGGCGCGGGCGTAGCGCTCAGCCCCGCGATGGAGGCGCTCTTGCCCGAGATCGAGCGGCAAGCGCTCGACGTGCTTTCGCGCTGGGGCGTCGAAGTGCGGGCGAAGAGCGCACCCGGCGAAGTCGCTTTCACGCGCGTCGCCGAGGCGAAGAACGAGACGGTCGGGGCAAAGTTCGAACTGTATGCAGAGTACGATGCGCCCGCCATGCCCGAGAAAGCGCAAAGAGCAGCGGAGCATGGCGCTTTGATGCGCACGGCGCGGCAGATCATGCCGCAGGAACTTCTGGCGAAAGGAGACGAGGACTGATGTGTCTTGCTGTACCGGCGAAGGTGCTTGAAATCACGGGGAGCGTTGCCCGCGTCGCCGTCGGCGGCGTGGAGCGCGATGCAAGCCTCATGCTGCTGCCCGAAGCGAAGCTTGGCGACTATGTACTCGTGCACGCGGGCTTTGCCATGCAGATCGTCGAGGAGAAGGATGCCGAAGAAACCTACGCGCTGCTCGCCGAGATGAAGGGTGCGCCGCGCACTGTGGAGTAGGGAAGAGCGAGGGGATAGCGTGAAAAAACTCACGTCGGCAGAAGAAAAAAAAGCGGCAAAGGCGCTCCTTGCTGACATCGAGCGCCTTGCCGAAGGCCGTCATCTTCGCTATATGGAAGTTTGCGGCACGCATACGGTCGCCATCTTCCGTGCAGGGCTTCGCCAGATCCTGCCGGAGAACATCGAGCTTGTGTCGGGGCCGGGCTGTCCCGTCTGCGTGACGAGCGACGTTTATATGGATAAGGCAATCGCTTACGCGAAGATGGAAAGCGTCACCGTCGCGACGTTTGGCGACATGCTCAAGGTGCCGGGCAGCCGCGAGAGCCTCGCGGACGCGCGTGCGGCGGGCGCGGACATCCGTGTGGTCTACTCGCCGCTCGACGCGCTCACGGCAGCAAGGGAAAATCCCCAAAAGACTGTCGTATTCCTCGGCGTCGGCTTCGAGACGACGGCGCCGACCGAGGCGGCGGCGGTGCTCTCAGCAAAGGATGAAGGATTGCAAAACTTCTGCGTCTTGTCGGCGCAGAAGCTCGTGCCGCCTGCCGTGAAGCTCTTGCTCGATGCTCCCGATGTGCATGTTGACGGCTTCCTTTTGCCCGGTCATGCGTGCGTCGTCACAGGTACGCGACCTTACGGCTTTCTCGCCGACGAAGCGCATAAACCCGGCGTCGTCGCAGGCTTCACGCCGCTCGCCATCCTGCGTGCCGTCTGGCGGCTCGTGCGGCAGACGGCAGATGGTGCTGCCCGTATCGAGAACGAGTACGGCTCCGTCGTAAGAGAAGAGGGGAACCCCGCCGCGCTTGCCATCCTCGCGCGCGTCTACGAGGAAGCTGCGGACGAGTGGCGCGGTCTCGGCGTCATTGAGCGTTCGGGGCTTCGTATGCGCGAGGCGTTCGCGGACTTTGACGCTGAGCGCCGCCTGCCCGTCGAAGTCGAGCGCGTGGAGAAAAAGACGGCGTGCCGCTGCGGCGAGGTTCTGCGCGGTGCGGTGCGCCCGACGGACTGTACGCTCTTCGCGAAGGCATGTGTGCCGGCGCACGCCGTAGGGCCGTGCATGGTATCGGTCGAAGGCGTCTGCGCCGCTTGGTACAAGTATGGCCGAGGGAGGTTTCACTTTGGAAAATGAGAAGATCACGCTCGCGCACGGCGCGGGCGGCAGCTTGAGCCAAGCGCTGATGGAGAGCGTCATTTTGCCGATATTCGGCAACGAATTTTTGCAGAAGATGCACGACGGCGCGGCGCTCGACCTTGGCGGCAAGGTTGCCTTTACGACGGATTCATTCGTCGTCGCGCCGCGCTTCTTTTCCGGCGGCGACATCGGCAAGCTCGCCGTCTGCGGCACGGTCAACGATCTCGCGATGACGGGCGCCGTGCCGCGCTACATCTCGTGCGCACTGATCTTAGAGGAAGGGTTGCCCATCGAGGAACTCAGGCGCATTTTGCACTCGATGAAAGAAGCCGCAGAGGAGGCGCATGTTGCCATCGTCACGGGCGATACGAAGGTCGTCGGCAAGGGCGCGGCAGACGGCATCTACATCAACACGGCAGGCATCGGCGAGATCGAACGCGCGATGGAGCCGCAGAAAGTCAAGGCGGGCATGGACGTCATCCTTTCGGGTACGCTCGGCGACCATGCCGCGACTGTCATGGCAGAGCGCCACGGCATCGAGATTCCTGCGTCGCTTCATAGCGACTGTGCACCGTTGGGGGATCTTGCCGCCCTCATGCGCCGCGCCGCGCCTTCGATCGCCTGTATGCGCGATCCGACGCGCGGCGGCGCGGCGGCGGTCTTGAACGAAATCGCCTGTGCGGCACAGGTCGGCGTCATCATCGATGAGGAAGCACTGCCCGTGCGCGAAGAAGTCGAGGGCATCGCCGCGTTTCTCGGCTTCGATCCGCTGGAACTGGCGAACGAGGGCAAGGCGATCGCCTTCTGTGCGCCCGAAGAGACCGAGGCGCTTCTCGCCGCCATGCACGAGCATCCTTACGGCAGGGACGCCTGCTGCATCGGGCGCACAACGGCAAAAGAGCCGGGAATCGTCGCGCTCAAAACGGCGCTCGGCGGTCTGCGTATCGTCGATATGCCGCTCGGCAATCTCGTACCGCGCATCTGCTAGATATACGGCGGCGGCTTACACCTGCGCATCCGCCGTGCGCCGGAATCGTGCGATGCGGTCGAGGATTTTCACCAGAAGCGGCGCGGTAAGGAGCGTAAAGACCATGCCGGGCACCGCCGCCGCGACCAAAGCCCATACGCCCTTTCCTACGACGAAGCTCAGCGTGACGCGCGCGGTGAATGTGCCGAGCGGACCGGCAAGTGCCGTCGTCCAATAATGACGCCCGAAGAGCACAAAGACGAGACCGACCACGAGGCGAAACTGCATGGCGATGGCGACGTTGAAGAGGTTTTGCGTGCCGAGCAAGAGACCGACGAGACTTGACAAAATGCCCGCCAAAATGTAGCGTTTGAAGCCAAAGACGGCGCAGATCGCGACCGCTAAGGGCGCGGAAAGCTGGAACTCCAACCCCGGAGCGAGACTTGGCAGCTTGATGGCGCCGGTGACCGTGATCAAGGCGGCGAGCAGGGCGATCTCGGTCACGGTGGATGTGGAAATGGTCGGTTTTTTCATGGGAAACGCTCCTTTTCAGGAAGCACGGATCGAGGGTCGTCCAACGGAAGGGATTCATCCGTGCTTCCTTTCATTTTATTTTCGGGGATAGATGCGTCCCCGATTTGTTTGTTTTAGCGTACACGGTTCTTTGGTTATTGTCAACCTATAAATAAATTAAGTTGACAATAAAATAAACAGGAGCTATTCTGTAGAAGAATCTTTGAAAAGGAGTGGTTCTGCATGGCGCTTTACAGTCTGAAAATGCGGGCGGAAAAGATCGCGCAGGAGCGTGAGCATGTGTCCGGCGCGGAGAAGATCCTGCCGGAGGATGAGCTGCCCGCCTATATGGCGGCGCTTCTTGCGCGTGCCCTGCACCATGCCAAGGGCAAGGCGGATTTTGTGAATTTCAAGGTGGAGGCGGTCGCGCCGGAAGATGTGGAGCATCTGGACGCTTTGCCCATCTCGACGGTTGAAGTTGAGACGGCGGAAGAGGGGCGGCGTGTGATCCTTCAGGCATTGGAAAGCCTCGGCTTGAAGAACGGCGAGGCGATCTTGGCGAAGTTCTCCGAGACGTATGGGATGCGCGGCGCGATGCTGCTTGATGCAGATACGCTTGAGCGTCTGGAGCCGGATGCGGTGCGCGGTCTGCGGGCGACGTACATGGATGACGAACGCGCCGCAAAACGGCCTTCCGACTGTAAAAATCACTTCGCCGAAGCCGTTGTCCTTGCGACGAAAGTCGTCCATGCGCCGCACATCGTCGCGGAGATCTGCGTATCCGACGATCCCGACTATGTGGCGGGATATGTGGCGGCGCAGTCTTTCGGCTATCGCCGCATCACGAAGCTCAAGGCGATGGGATCGCCCGACGGCGGGCGTATCTTCCTCTATCGCGGTCCGCGCGAAGGGGTCGCAGACTGTATTCGCTATTTGGAAAAGCAATGCGTGCTCGTGCGCGGCGTGCCGGACAGCCCGACAGGGAATTCGCAGCGCAAGGGCATGGGGGAAATGCTGAAAGAACGGTTGGCAGTGAAAAAGGCGCGGCATCTTTGCCGTGAAATGCACGAGATAGCATCTGCGCAGGCTGCGCACGTCACGGTTGGCGGCGTTGAAAAGCTGCTTCTGGCATCGAACAACTACCTCGGTCTCATTGACCATCCGCGGCTCAAGCGGGCGGCGCAGGAAGCCGTCGAGCGATACGGCTGCGGTTCCGGCGGCTCGCGGCTGACGACGGGGACGCTGCCGCTGCATACGAAGCTGGAAGCGGAATTGGCAGCGTTCAAGGGGACGGAAGCCGCACTTCTTTTCGACACGGGATACATGGCGAATGTCGGCATTCTTTCTGCGCTGGGGCAGGAGGGCGCCGTGTTCTTCAGCGACGCCCTCAACCATGCGAGCATCATCGATGGCTGTCGCTTGAGCCGCGCCAAGACGATCATCTACAGCCACAATGATATGCGGGATCTGGAAGAAAAGCTCGCCGCCTGCACACCATGCCGCGGCGTCATCGTCTCGGATGCGGTGTTCAGCATGGACGGCGATATTGCCGACTTGCCGCGCATCTTGCAGCTTGCGCGAAAGTATCACGTTTGGAGCATGGTGGACGAGGCGCATTCTACCGGCGTGATCGGCGAGACGGGGCGCGGCATCTCGGAACACTTTCACCTGCAGGAGAAGCCCGATGTCCTGATGGGGACGCTGTCGAAGGCGTTGGCGAGCGAGGGCGGCTACGTCTGCGGCAATCGTCTCTTGATCGACTATCTGCAAAATACGGCGCGAAGTTTCATCTTCTCGACGAGCCAATCGCCTGCCAATCTGGCGGCTGCATCCGAGGCGTTGCATCTCCTGCAAGAAGAGCCGGATCGCGTCGCCCGCCTGCAGGAAAATGTCCGCGTATTCTGCGCAGCGCTGGCAGATGGCGGCGTTGAAGCTGAGAGCGAAACAGCGATCGTGCCGCTCATCGTCGGCGAAGAGCGCTTGGCGATGAAAGTTGCGAAGGAATTGGAGCGGCAGGGCGTCCTCGTATCCGCCATCCGCTACCCCACGGTGGCAAAGGGCAGTGCCCGCCTGCGCGTCGCCTTGAGTGCAGCGCATACGAAAGAAGAGCTGCGAAGTGCCGCGGCGCGTATCTGTGCAACTCTGGGCAGCTTTCGTTTATCTTAAAATGAAGTTCGCCAAATAGGAGCGGATTTTTTGTTTGTTTGTACGCTCCTTCTTGTCCCATTGACGAATCTCTGTCTTTTTTCTATAATAGGAAAGTGTTTTGCTATTGTCTAAACGAAGGAAAGAGACGATTCGATGCGAAAATTTGCTTTGGCGCCGATCTTGATCTCGCTGCTCCTGCTCCTTGCAAGCTCTCTGTGCTTTGCCGAGGACGAGGGGCGGCGTTTTGTGGATGCGCGGGATGGTACGGGATATTTTGTGGATGTTACGACGGTTTCCATCGACAGCAATCATGAATATACGGCGAATGTTGCCATCGTCAAGGCGAAAGAAAATCGTCTCTTTTCTTATCGTATGCATTTTGACTTTGCAGCGCGTACATATCAGATCCTGCGTTCTGCCACTATGACATACGATACGCGCGAAGTGTCACAGCGCACGACGACGCCCGCACCTGCGGCTCCTTATGTCGCAGGCTCGCCGATCGCCGCTGTCGTTGACTATCTCTACGCATGGCAGCGCGGCTATGAGAAATAGGAATGGAGAAAAGTTCTTCATATAGGAAAATAGACTGATATATTGGATTCGCAGTCCTGAGATATTTCCGAAAATAAATCGGATAGAAATAATAATTGTTTTTCTAAAAATGCTTGCAAATAATTTCGAGATATGTTATCCTATTTGCGGTAGGAAATACAGCCTAAAACATTCGGAATCCATGCTCGATCCGACGAGCGTTGTGAAAGAGTTGACGGTATGCTTCGGAAATGCCGCTGTCAGAAGGACTCTTTTCACAAGTGTGGATATTTTCGCTTGTAATCGGCGGCAGGGTTTTATCGCCGTCATGTCCCGGAGGTCAGTCCTCGATGGGGCAGTTTGCAGGGTGTACGATACATCGCTGTAGGGGCAAGCTTCCTATATTCGTCTGGATCGCGCCGGAGCTTAGCTCTAAGGTCGTTGCTCAGTGCATATAGCCTGTAGGCGTCGTTGGACGGATTTACCGCCTTTCTCCTTTTGGGGGACTGTTCGTGCTTTGTGTACGGCGGTTGCAGCTCTCTTGGTGTATGGAGATTGGCGGGATGCAGCTGAGAAGGCTGGACCTTTTTCGATCGGAGTGAGTGGGGATAACTGCTCCGGTTAGCTGCACAAGAGACCTTTGAGCTGCTGAGGTCTTTCATGAAGCTTCATCCCGGCTCTTTCCCGACGGTTTTGCAAGGCGTATGAGGAAAGGAGCGGGGCGTGCGGCATGGATCCCCACGCATATCGGGCGGCGAGGCGACTCGCCGCTTTTTTAGTTTTTTGGCATCCTTGCAGGATGTTGTGATCGTCCCCTGCTCGGGGCGTTTTTTTTTGAAAATCTTCGGTTTGTTCTTGCCATTTTCAAAGGGACAGCTCTTGACATTTATATCTATATATCGTAATATATGGATATAAAGGGGCTGGTTTTATGACGGAAGATCAAGAACTCATGCAGGCGGCTGAGATTCTCAAGGCGCTCTCGCATCCCGTGCGCCTTTGTATCGCGCGGGGGCTTTGGCAGAGCGGCGGCTGCAACGTGGCGCACATGCAGCAGTGCTTGGATGCGCCGCAGTCGACGATTTCGCAGCACCTTGCGAAAATGCGCAGCGTGGGCATCATCGAGGGGGAGCGCAACGGGCTTGAGGTCGTCTATCGGCTCAAGAGCCGTGCGGTGGCGCAGCTGCTTGAAGGGCTTTTTTGCAAGAAAAAGAATTATCACGATATGGGCTGATTTCGCGCTTTCGACAGCATAGGGGAGCGCGGCGGCACAGAAGGAGGCATATCTGTATGGAAATGAAAAAGGAACAGGCAAAGCGCTATGTCATCGTCGGCGGCGTGGCAGGCGGTGCGACTGCGGCGGCGCGACTGAGGCGCTTGGATAAGGATGCGAAGATCGTGCTCTTCGAGCGCGGTGAGCATATTTCCTTCGCGAACTGCGGTCTGCCTTACTATGTTGGCGATGAGATCAAGGAGAGCGAGCGTCTCCTGCTCATGACACCGGAGTTGTTCCGTGAACGCTTCGCCGTTGATGTGCGTACAGGAAGCGAGGTCACGCATGTTGACAGTGAGAATCGCCGCGTTCATGTGCGGACGGCGGCGGGCGAGACTTATGAGGAGCCGTACGACGCGCTTCTCTTGTCGCCCGGCGCGAAGCCTTTGCGCCCGCCGATACCGGGCGTTGAAAGCCCGCGCATCTTGTCCTTGCGCAATGTGCCGGATGCTGAGGTTTTGCGCCGATTGGCGGATCAATATGCGGCGGCGGGGCGCACTGTCGTCGTGGGCGGCGGCTTCATCGGCGTCGAGATGGCAGAGAACCTTCGTGCGCGCGGACTTTCTGTCACGCTTGTCGAGGCTGCGCCGCATCTGCTTGCACCGTTCGATGCGGATATGGCGAAGATCGCAGAGAAGGAGATGAACGAGAACGGTGTCGGGCTTTACCTTGGCGACGGCGTACAGGAGTTTAAGGAGGATACGCAGGGCGTGCGCGTTCGTCTTGTGAGCGGACGTGAGATCGCCGCGGATTTCGTCGTGCTCGCCATCGGGGTAAGCCCCGACACGGATTTTTTGAAGGATAGCAGCGTCGCGCTCGGCGAGCGTGGTCATATCCTCGTGAATGAGCGCATGGAGACGAGTGTGCCTGACGTCTATGCTGTAGGCGATGCTGTGATGACATTCGACCGCCAGACGAATACGGCGGGTACGCTGCCCCTCGCGGGACCGGCGAATCGGCAGGGGCGTCTCGCCGCTGACAACATGACGGGAAGGCGGCGCATATATGACGGCTTCATCGGTACGGCGATCCTCAAGGTGTTCGGCTTGACGGCGGCTGCCGTCGGCAAGAACGAGCGCATGTTAGAGCGCGAGGGGCTTCGCTGCGGTGAGGATTATCGCGTCGTGAAGCTGCATCCGCTCGCGCATGTCGGCTACTATCCGGGGGCGCAGACGATGACGCTGAAGCTTCTCTATCGTACGAAGGGGGCTGTCGGTAAAATCCTCGGGGCGCAGATCGTCGGTACGGGCGGCGTGAAGTCGCGCATCGACGTGCTTGCGACGGCGATTGCGATGGGGGCGGATACAGACTTTTTGACAAGTTTGGAGCTTTCTTACGCGCCGCCGTTCGGTGCGGCAAAAGATCCCGTAAACATGGCGGGGTATATGGCGGAAAACGATCTCGCGGGTCTCGTGCGTTTCCTACCCGCGGAGCAGCTGGATGCGGCGCGGCAGGCAGGCGTGCGCGTACTCGACGTGCGCACGCCGGGTGAGCTTTCTCATGCGCCTTTCGCTTCCGACGCGCAGATTCCGCTTGACGAGCTGCGCACTCGCGTCCGTGAGCTTGACCGCACGGTGCGCTGGGCAGTGCTCTGCAAGGTCGGACAGCGCGCTTACAATGCGGTGCGTATCTTGGCGCAAGATGGCTATGATGCAGAGGTCATCGCGGGCGGCTATACGTCGCTGAAAATGGCAGAGTTTGAGGCGTCGCCGGATACTGCGCCGCCCTGCGGTGCGGCTGAGAGCATGGGCTGCGGCGGTGCGCCGCAGGCGGCAAAGAAGGCTACGGTGGCAGAGGAAGTAGATCTCACGGGACTTAGCTGCCCCGGACCCTTGATGGAGCTGCAGAAGGCGATGGAACGCATCGCATCCGGCGATGTGCTGCTTGCGCGTGCGTCCGATCCCGGCTTTTTCGCGGACAGTGCGGCGTGGGCAGAGGCTGCAGGGCACAGGATGATCTCGCGCAGCAAGGAGAATGGGCTTGTCGTTGTCAAGATCAAGAAGGCGGGCGGGAAGGACGCGGCAGACGACGCTTCGGAGGGCGGCTAGGTGTGCCGTATGCAAAGGGGCAAGGCGCGGCAGCAGATTGCCGCAGCATGCCGCGCGAGAAGCATAAGACCATCGTTGTGTTCAGCGGTGACCTCGATAAAGTGCTTGCAGCGTTCGTCATCGCCAACGGTGCGCTTGCTATGGGCAGCAAGGTCACGATGTTCTTCACTTTCTGGGGGCTGAATGCCCTGCGCCGCCCTGAAGGCGCAGACGTGAAAAAGGGTTTCATCGACCGCATCTTCGGATGGATGATGCCGTGCGGCAGCCGGGCGCTTGCGCTCTCGAAGCTTCATCTGGGGGGCATCGGCACGCGCCTCATGCGCCATGTCATGCAACAGAAGGGTGTTGCGTCCTTGGAGAGCCTGATGCAGAGTGCAGTCAAGGGCGGCGCGGAAATCGTCGCATGTCAGATGTCAATGGACGTCATGGGCATACGCGCCGAAGAACTGATCGCAGGCGTAAGCGCAGGCGGTGTCGCCGCTTACTTGGCGGCGGCGGAGAAGTCGGACACGAACCTCTTCATATAGAAGAAGGACTGCCCTGCATCATCCCGAGGATGGTGCAGGGCAGTCTTTCTTTTCGCTATACGAGGTCTTTTCCCTTCTTGCCCGTCAGGTGCTCGATCTTCAGCTCGACCATGTTGAAGGCCGACCAATGCTTTTTTATTTCTTCGTCACAGGCTTCGGGATGGCCGGGATAGTAGGCCTCGCCGAGAAATTCCGCCGTTTCTCGTTTTTCTTCGTCGCTCTTGAGGACGCGCAGCCTGCCGAAGGCGATGACGCTGCGGTATTGCGTCAGGAAGCGGTGCGGCACGACCTTGTCCTCGGCAATGATGCAGAACGACGCCTTGTCACATCGCTCAATCGCCGTCATCTTGTGGCCGACGCGCGCCGTATGAAAGAGCAGGCGTTCCTTTTCCTCGTCGTAGGCGAAGCTCATGGGCACAGCGTAGGGATAGCCGTTTTCGCCCGCGAGCGCGAGCACGCCCGAGGTCGCTGCCGCGAGGATGTCGCGGGCTTCTTCATCGCTCATCTGTTGCTTCTTACGGCGCATTTCTCTGAACATGGAAATTGTCTCCTTTTCTTGTTTGCTGTATATGAGATTTGGTATGGAAGAGAATTTTGTGAAGGTCAGCCGGGATCTGCTTCTGCGATGCGAATAGCGATGCGCGTGATGTAGTCGGCTTCATTGGCGGCAGAAATCTCGTCGATGAGGCTTTCCTCGTAGGAAAAGCCGCGAGGGGTTAGGGCGTGATCCTCGATGTAGGAACGCAGACGCGCGTAGGCGGGCGCTGTGTTCATATAGTTGCCCGCGAAGCAGGTCACGAGGTAGCGTCCGGCGGGACGCTCGTGGCGCAGTTCCCTTGGCAGATGGCGAAGCGGCACGTCCGTCGGCGTGAAGTAGCGGCAGATGAGGCTTTCCCTTTCCGGTGTCATATAATCGCCCGTCTCGACCATCGCACCGAAACTCAGCCCCGCGTAGATGTCGTGCGTGAGGACATAGCGCAGGTGCTCGGCAATGATCTTCTCCACGGCAGCGTGATTGCCGCACTCCTCGAAGCTGCGCGTCGGAGCGGAGAGCAGGAGGGTCGCCTTCGGCCAATCTTCTTCTCGCACTTCGTCGAGCTGAAGAGCGGTCGTCGCTGTGATTCGTTCCCTTTGCTTGCGCACGATGGTGCGCTTTCGAGTGAGCGTCTTGATTTCTTCGTCGAGCCATATTTCCTGACTCTTCAGCAGCGAGTGGAGGTTTTCCGGACTGCGCTCCTCCATGTAGCGTTTGATTTCTCCCAGTTCCAACCCCATGCCGCGCATCGTGCGGATGAGGTGAAAGGGGTAGATCTGCCGAAAGGAATAGCTGCGGTAGCCGTTCTCGGCGATGTAATCGGGGCGGAAGATGCCCTCGCTGTCGTAGTAATGTAGCGTGCGCTTGTTGACGCCCGTGATCTTGGCAAACTCTCCTGTATGAAAGGCTGGTCGACGTGCCATGAGAAAATCCTCTCTCGTCAAGGGTTGACATTACACTTACTGTATAGTCTATCATAAAAGTCTAAGAGGTCAAGCTGTACATAGGTCTGCACCTTTACGTGGAAAAAGGAGAATCTTCATGAACACATTGGCAAAGCATTTCAGTCTTGGCGGGCTTTTGCGCTTCGCTGCGCCTGCCGTCGGCATGATGCTCGTCCTTTCTATCTATACGGTGACGGATGGCATATTCATCGGACGTTATGCGGGAACGCTCGCGCTCGCCGCTTCGAACATCGTCTATCCGGTGCTGAACCTTCTCTTCGGGCTTTCCATCATGCTTTCTTCGGGCGGCTCGGCACTTGTCGCCAAGACGCTGGGGGAGGGAGATGCGGCATTGGCGAGGAGGCGCTTCACGTTGATTGTTGTTGTCGGTGCGGCGCTCGGCATATTGCTCGCGCTCAGTGTATTCCTCTTCATGGAGCCGATTTTGGTGCTTCTCGGCGCTTCCCCCGAGCTTTATGCTGACTGCCGCGCGTATCTCTCGGCGAATATATTCTTCGCGCCGTTCGTTGCCTTGATGATCATATTCAACGCTTTCTATATCGCGGACGGTCGCCCTGTGCAGGGATTTCTTGTATCGCTGACAGCGGGATTTGTCAATGTCGGACTTGACTATGTGTTTCTCGCGCACTTCGGCATGGGCATCTTCGGCGCAGGTCTTGCGACGGGCATCTCGGATGTCGTCGCGGCGGTCTTGGGGCTCGCGTACTTTTCGCGTTATAGCCGCACGCTCTCCTTCGCGCGGTTTTCCTTCGCCGTGCGCCCGCTCTTTCAGGCGCTTTGCAACGGCTCTTCCGAGATGGTCACGCAGCTTTCCGTAGGCATCACGACGTACCTCTTTAACCTCGTGACATTCTCCTATGCGGGGGCGGATGGCGTCGCAGCGATCAGCGTCATCCTCTATGCGGAAATGCTCCTGACGGCGATTCTCATGGGGTTCGCCAATGGCGTCGCGCCCGTTTTTTCCTACCAGTTCGGCGCGAAGGGATACGCCGAGCTTCTGCGCCTTCTGCGGCTGTCGCTTGGCATAATCTTTGGTTTCGGACTCTTGTCCTTTGCGGCGGCGCGGGTTTTTGCCGCACCGCTGATGGCGCTTTTCCTGCCGGACGGAGGCCACGCCTATGCGTTGGCGCTCGGCGGTTTTTTGCTTTTCTCTTGGAGCTTCTCGCTTTGCGGCTTCAATCTCTTCGCCTCGACTTTCTTCACGGCGATTTCGGATGGCAGGATGTCGGCAATCCTATCCTTTGTGCGCAATCTCGTCGGCATCGTGGTATTCCTTATGCTCTTGCCGCATTTCTTCGGATTGGATGGCGCATGGCTCGCCGTTCCTGCGGCGGATTTGACCGCTGTCCTGCTCTCCTTCCGCCAGCTTTGGGGGGCGGCGTGTTCCTTTCGTGAGGAAAAAGCGGCGGGAACTGTGATTTTGGGACGTTGAGAGGTATGCGAATGAGGGTTTCGGGAAAAGGTGGAAAGCGCCTTGCATGTCTTTTGGGAGCGGTCTGCGTGCTGCTCGGCAGTACGGCGTCGGCTGCGGGGATGCCCGGTGCATCGGGGGCGATGATATCGAACGCGAAGGAGACGGCGGCGTCGGATACGGCGGAAGCGGCATCGTCCGATTACGGCGTGGCGCTCGGTGATCCCTACGATGACGCCGGCTTCTGGTGCGATGCGGCGGGTGATTGTCTCCTCGGCACGGCAGAGGATGTGGTGAGGATTAACGAAGAGCTGCACGCGAATCAGCCGAGTCTCGTTTCTTTGGCGGACTTGCCGCGCGCCGTATCGAGACGGCAGCTCCGGCATTGGATGGAAGAAGCCGCGCCCGAGCGTGAAGATTGGTACGCGCCGACAGAACTGCTTTCGGATGAAGCGTATCAGGCGGCAGTCGAAAATTGTGCGGCGGATAAGCTGCCGCTCCGCAATCCTCTGCGCTACGGAATCTGCGTGCGCCGCGCTGACCTGCGCTATTTACCGACCGAAGAGGCATGGCTCGATGCACCCGATGATATTCATTACGACAGTTTGCAGGCGACTGCCGTTGATCCCGCCGAGCCGCTTGCCGTTTGGCACGAGAGCGCAGACGGCAAGTTCCTCTTCGTTTCCATGCGCTATTATCGCGGCTGGCTGGCGAAGGGTGCGGTCGCCCTAACGACGCGCGAAACGTGGCTCGCTTATGTGCAGCCCAAAGATTTTCTCGTCGTGACGCAAAACCGCTATGAAACGCCTGAGGCGGCGGGCGGGCAGGTCTATCAGCTCGGCAGCCGCATCCCGCTCGTGCAGCAGGGCGAGGAGCATCTCGCGCGTCTGCCGCAGCGTGCGGCGGACGGCAGTCTCCAAGAAATGCTTGTGCCGCTTCCGTACAGCGAGAGTACAGGCGCTGTCGTTGCGGATACGGGCAGCGCAGAAGCCGCCGCGCTCCATCGCGGCGACCTGCCCTACACAGTGAATAACCTGCGCCGTGCGGCTTTCGCGTGCCTCGGCGACGTCTATGGCTGGGGCGGGCAGGATGAGAGCGTCGACTGCTCCTCGTTCGTCGCCGACGTCTACCGCACGGTCGGCATCGAGCTGCCGCGTGACGCTGATGAGCAGGAGGAGGCGTTTTTGCGGGCGAGTGTGCATTTGGGCGATGCACAGAATGCGGCGCACGGTGCGGGGGGAAATGCTACGGCATCTGAGGTGCATCGGCACGGTATGGAAGATGCCGCGCCGCACCTCGCTTTCATGCCGCTCGACGATCTCGCGCCCGCAGAGCGCACGGAGACGCTTCTCACCGCGCCGCCCGGGAGCCTCTTGTTTCGTCCCGGACATGTGATGCTAACGCTTGGCTCGATCGATGGGAAATCGTACGTCATCCACTCCTTGAGCGGCTGCTGGGAAAAGACGCAGGAAGGGATGAGCCGCTGCCGCATTCGCCGCGTCCTCGTCAGCGACGCTTACTTTTTGACGATCACGGAAGGCAGGAATCTCGACGATTGCACAGGTCTGGGAATTTTTCGATAAAGTATAATGCGCCGGGTTTCGATGCCCGGTGCATATAATAGAAATCCTCTTGACGATTCTTTCCAGCCTATCGCAGGAGGAAGCGAGGAGCATTTCTGAGAACGTCACATGGGGCTTGCGGAAGAGATTCGCAGACGGCAAGTTCTCCGTCGGCTACTCGCGCTTTCTCGGTTACGATAAAAGCGAGGACGGCAATCTCGCCATCAACGAGGAGCAGGCCAAGATCGTGCGGCTCATCTTCCGGCTTTTCCTTGAGGGTATGACGGCTTGCGGGATTGCCAAGGAACTGACCAAACGGCACATCCTAACGGTCACGGGCAGGGAGAAATGGAATGCCAAGACCATCCGGGGAGTCCTCGCCAACGAGAAATATACGGGCTGTGCGAGGATTCAAAAGACCTTCACGCCGGATTTCCTCACCAAGAAAGCCGTCAAGAACTGCGGGCAAGTGCCAAGTTACTTCGTGGAACAGAGCCATCCCGCCATCATCGACACTGCCGTGTTCGAGATGGTGCAGAGGGAGATGGAGCGACGCACGCGGGAAGGCGGGAGATACAGCGGTGTAAGTATTTTTTCGGGGAAAATTCGGTGCGGCGAGTGCGGCGGCTACTTTGGAGCCAAGGTTTGGCATTCCACAGATAAATACAGACGCACCGTCTACCGTTGCAACAACAAGTATGATGGGCAGAAATGCCAGACGCGCCATGTGATGGAAGAGGAAATCAAGGCCGCTTTCGTCACGGCGTTCAATCGACTGGTGACGGAGCAGGATGAGGTTATCGTGAATGCACGACTCGTCAGACAGACACTTTGCGACACGACGGCGCTTGTGGAGGAGAAAGCCAAGCTGCAGCAGGAACTGGCGGTATTGGTGGAGATGACGGAAAAGTGCATCCGCGAGAACGCCCACATTGCACAGAACCAGGGAGAGTATCAGAAGCACTACGAGGGGCTTGTGGTGCGATATGATGCCGCCAAGGCTCGATTTGACGAGGTGACGGATGCCATCTCTGCCAAGCAGGCGCAGTCGGAGCGATTAGCATTGTTCATCAAGTGCATCAAAGAACAGAGTGCGCCTGTGGCGGAGTTTGACAGCCAGCTTTGGGCGAGCATGGTAGAGTGCGCGACCGTGGATAAGGGTATGACGGTGGTGTTTCGGGATGGGACGGAAGTGAGCGTGTGATGGGAGATTTAGGAGAAATTGCTCGAAATTTCCTATCGGAAAGCAGGATTTGAGAAATTTATGTAGAAAATTTTAATATCAAAAATAAGATTAAAAAGTTAAGTGATGGTGAATGATTACGTTTTCTACCGCTTGAAGAACGGGGTATGTGCAGTTTGATGTATATGAGATAGGAGCTTGATATCGTTATGGATAAATCATTCTATGATATTGCAAAATTATTAAACAAATTCAAAAACATGATAGCAACTCGTGACGAATATGAGGATTCTTTAGAAGAACTGGATGGAATTATAGAAGATTCTATGGAGCCGTTACTGGTTATGGTTATGGGTGAGTTTTCTACAGGAAAGTCCACTTTTATCAATGCGTTGGTGGGGAAAAAGATAGCTGCTGTTAATGCTACGCCTACTACGGCGATTATTACCAAGCTTTGTTACGGGGAGAGCGACAAGGTAATAGTTCACTACAAGGATGGTTCGTTGAAGGAAAATAGTGTTGTAGATTTTGATAATGTCACGTCAGAAAATCAGTTTCCCTATCAAAGGCATGATGAAATCTCTTTCGTAGAGCGACGCATGCCCGTTGATATGCTGAAATCTATGTCTATTATTGACAGCCCAGGATTGAACTCTTTAAATCAAGGTCATACTATCGCAACGAGGAATTTTGTAGATAAAGCAGATGTCGTGCTTTGGATGTTCGATGCTAACAAGCCTATATCTCAAACGGAAATGACTGCCATGAATAGGCTGAGACTTAGATTGAAACCGATTGCCATAATCAATAAAATGGATGCCTTAAATGATGATGAGGATGATGTGACGGAATTTTTAGACGGAATCCAGCAAAAACTCAAGGATAAAGTACAACGAGTGATTGGCATTTCGGCTAAACTGGCTTTTATAGGGCAGGAACGTGGTGATGAAAGACAATTGGCTGCCAGTAATATCCAAGAGTTTTATACTGCTCTTGATGAACTGGTCTTGCCTAATATCAAAACGTACAAAATGAATACCCTTATGGATGATATGTCGAATTATGTTTTCACCATTGGGGAAAAAATTAAGACTGGCGAAATCATAGTGGCTGGTATGCAGGATGAGGATTACGCATCTTATATGGAAGAACGGCAAAAACAGGTAGCTTTACTTGATGGACTAGAAGAAATGCTGATTCCATTTCATCAATACGCAACAGCCGCTTCAAATAAAAATGCATCCGCATGTGCATTTTCTGCTGCACTTTATTATTATGGTTTTCTGGTAGAAAAAAATGAAGATTTGGCGAAAAGATTAGCCGAAGAAGCTGCACTTAGAAACGATGATCTTGCTCAGATGTTATTGGCTACGCTTTATGTTAATGAAGCGGCTTTTGATAGAGCTGTATATTGGGTACATCGTTTAGCCGATAAAGAGTTCCCAGAAGGGCAACGTGCTTTGGGAAAGATGTATCAAGCAGGATTGGGCATAGAGGAGAATGCAGAAGAAGCGGTACGGCTTTTTGAAAAGGCGGCGAAGCGAGAATATGATGGTGGAGTATATGAATTGGCTTATTGTTATTTGACTGGCTATGGAGTGCCCAAAGATCATAAAAGAGGATTTGAGCTTTTGGAGAAAAGTGTTAAGTTAGGTTCCACGGAGGCCATGCTTGCTTTGGGAAATAGATACCTTGAAGGGGATCTGGTGCCTAAGGACGAAAAGATTGCATTTGAACTTTATGAAAGAGCTGCCAGAAAAGGAGATGCTGATGGGCAATTTCAATTGGCATTTTGTTATTTTAAGGGGCTGGGTACAACCGAAAACCCTGACAGAGCCATCTATTGGCTACGTCGTGCTGCTATGCAGGATGTAGCAGAAGCACAATGTTTAATAGGACGTGCTTATCAAGACGGTTATGGTGTTGCACAAAATGAAGCTAAGGCTATGATGTGGCTAAAACGTGCTGCTGATAATGGCAGTGACGATGCTATGTTGAAAATTTCAAAAATGCAGACTGATTCGATGGAAGCTTTCTCGTGGATACAAAAGGCAGCAGAAGCAGGTAATTCTGAAGCACAAGTTCTTATTGGTAACTATTACAGCAATGGCCGTGGTATTGAAGTCAATAATGAAGAAGCCATGAGATGGTATCGAAAGTCTGCAGAACAGGGGAATACTGATGCCATGTATCATGTTGGAAATATGTATTACTATGGGAGAGGCGTAGCACAGGATTATGATGAGGCATTGAGTTGGTATAAAAAAGCCGCCGAATTGGGCGATGCTGACGCCATGAATAATGTCGGATATATGTATCACCAAGGGTTAAGCGTAGCACAGAACTATAACGAGGCATTTGGCTGGTATAAAAAAGCCGCTGAATTGGGCAATGCTACTGCCATGTATAATGTTGGAGATATGTATCACCGTGGGTTAGGCGTAACACAAGACTATGATGCGGCATTGAGATGGTATAAAAAAGCCGCTGAATTGGGCGATGCTTCCGCTATGTATAATGTTGGAGATATGTATCACGATGGGTTAGGGGTAGTGCAGAACTATAACGAGGCATTTGGTTGGTATAAAAAAGCTGCTGAATTGGGCAATGCTAACGCTACGAATATGGTTGGATTTATGTATCAAGAAGGGTTAGGGGTAGCACAGGACTATGATGCGGCATTGAGATGGTATAAAAAAGCCGCTGAATTGGGAAATGTTACCGCTATGGTTGCTGTTGGATATATGTATCAAGATGGGTTAAGGGTAGCACAGGACTATAACGAGGCATTGAATTGGTATAAGAAAGCCGCTGAATTAGGTTATGATACCGCCATGTTCAGTATTGGAACTATGTATCGAGATGGGTTAGGGGTAGCACAGGACTATAGTGAGGCATTGAACTGGTATAAAAAAGCCGCTGAATTAGGCGATGATATCGCTATGAATATGGTTGGATTTATGCATCAAGAAGGGTTAGGGGTAGCACAGGACTATGATGCGGCATTGAGCTGGTATAAAAAAGCCGCTGAATTGGGCGATGCTGATGCCATGAATAATGTTGGAAATATGTATCGACATGGGGAAGGGGTAGAACAGGATTATGATGCGGCATTGAGCTGGTATAAAAAAGCCGCTGAATTGGGCGATGCTGATGCCATGAATAATGTTGGAAATATGTATCGACATGGGGAAGGGGTAGAACAGGATTATGATGAGGCATTGAGCTGGTATAAAAAAGCCGTTGAATTGGGCAATGCTAACGCTATGAATACCGTTGGATATATGTATCAACATGGGGAAGGGATAGAACAGGACTACAATGAGGCGTTGAGCTGGTATAAAAAAGCCGCTGAATTGGGCAATGCTACTGCCATGTACCATGTTGGATATATGTATCACCGTGGGTTAGGCGTAACACAAGACTATAACGAGGCATTGATCTGGTATAAAAAAGCCGCTGAATTGGGCAATGATGCCGCTATGGGATATATGTTTCATCATGGGTTAGGTGTAGCACAGAACTATAAAAATGCATTTGGTTGGTATGTAAAAGCCGCTGGATTGGGCAATGCTACTGCCATGTATAATATTGGATATATGTATCAGTATGGTCATCATGTGGATAAAGACTATAGAGTGGCTAAATCTTGGTATGAGAAAGCCGCTTTACATGGTTCGGAAGAAGCAGCGGAAAATTTGAATGAGGTCAGGCGATTATTAGAAAACGGCAATCGCCCAGATGAAACGCCTAAAGAAGAACAGAAAACAGGGTTATGCTTCATCACTACCGCTGTCTGCACGAGCTTCAATAAACCCGATGACTGCTATGAACTTACCATGTTCCGCAGATTCCGTGACACATGGCTCTCTGCCCAATTCGATGGCAGCATCATCATCAAAGAATATTACCGCATCGCCCCCACCATCGTGCAAAGTATCGACAGCCGCCCTGACAATAGCTCCATATACCGAGAAATCTGGAGCCTATATCTCTTACCTTGCCTACATTATATTGAAACGGGCTCTAACAACAAATGCAAGGAACTCTATATCAAAATGGTGAAGGATTTGGAGAAAAGGTTTGTGTGAGGTGCGGCGGTATGTTTGAGGTGAGAGGATGAAAGATCATGCAGATGGATTTCTATAAAAAACAGGAAACGGCAACAAAAAACAAACTGCAACAGATAAAAGCCATCGCCAGTGGACTGAAAATGGCCAATGCTGCCAACCAGATAAGCGAAATCCTTCAGCGTATCATGGGCGATACATTTCATCTCGTGGTCGTAGGCGAGTTCTCTCGTGGCAAAAGCACCTTCATCAATGCACTCTTGGGGCGAAGGATCCTCCCGGCCAGCAAAAACCCCACGACGGCCATCATCAGCAAAATCGTTTATGGCGATACGCCCGCCTATCAAATTTTCTACAAAGACCATCGACAGGATGACTTGGCAGAAGCAGCCTTCAAAAAACTCACAGCGCCCCCGGAGCCGGACGAGAGTGACCCTGACTCTGTACAAACGTTTTCCAAGGCGCAAAAAATCATCTCTGCCATAGATTTTGCCAGGATTTCCTATCCCCTGCCCTTCTGCAAGGATAAGGTGGAGGTCGTGGACACCCCCGGCACCAACGACCTTAATGTCGGACGCATGGAAATCACGTATGGCTATCTGAACCAGGCGGATGCCGTGATACTGCTTTTGGCGGCTTATCAGCCATTAACTGCATCCGAAGCCCAGTTTCTCAAGGAACGGATTCTTGGAAACCAGATACAAGACATATTCTTTGTCATCAGTCACAAGGATGATTTGGACACGCCTGAACAAGAGCAAGATGTCGTGAACTTTATCACAAAACACCTGCAAGAGATCCTTCCTGCCGGCTTCGACTTGTGGAATCGCATCTTTCTTGTAAACAGCCTCGGCGCACTCTATTTCCATATGCAGGAACAGGGCGAGGTGTTGACCGTCAAGCAGGAGCTTAAACTTCCCGACACGTTTGGAGATACGGGATTTCCTGATTTTGAGGTCGCTCTTGGGAAATTCCTTGCAGATGAGAAAGGAAGGGCGAGACTTAGGAAGTATAGCCGCGACGCGCAGACCGTTATTCAGATGATGCAGCATGACGTATCCGTGAACATCGGAATCGTGTCCCATTCAGCGGATGAGGTTCGTCAAAAAGCTGTGGAAATGGAACCGAAATTTCAACGGGCGAAACGGCAAGCGGAGCGAATCGTAACCGATATGCAGACGGCCTTTGAAAGCGCGGGTTCGGATATGGATTACAAGTGCCATGCTGCCGCCCATGCAATTCTCTCCAAGGCGAAGGCAGCCGTGAACAATCTCACGAAGGATATGTCTGCTTCTGCCATGCAACAAGCCATTGAGCGCGAGGTTACCGTGGAGAAAAAGAACTTCATGGATACGACTCTTGCAGAGTGGCAGAACATTTTCCGTAATGAAACGAAAAGGGCGCAGGAATCTTTGCGTAAAATCTGGGAGGATATCGATGTTGAATATCAGAGGAGTTTCAACCTTCCGGCGGCGGTGGATGATTCTTCGACAAGCCTAGTCCTTTCTTCGTCTGAGAGCAGCAAGACTTTTTCGGAGCAAGCCTATAATTTTGCAGGAGAAATGTTCCGTGGAACTGAGAAGGAGGACAATATTTTTGGCATGATTGGCTGTATAAGCATGGGGGCGATAGCGGGAGTTGTGGGCGTCGTGACGGAGCTTTTTGGTATGTTCTTCGGCGACGGTCGTGAAACTTGGCGTGATAAGGTGCGTTCCGAGGTCATCCGTGCATACAGCGGACAGGGTGACAAGATAACGGAAGCAGTGAAGACGCTTTATCAGGCAAAGACAGAAGAACTTTGTCATAATTTGGAAGAAAACGTCAATGCTCGCATCGCAGATATGGAGCGGCAATTGCAGGATATTCTTCGAGAGAAAGAAGCACAGGAACAGGACGCTGAGAAAAAGAAAGCCGGTCTTCTGTACAAGCAGGAGGAACTTCGCCGTATTTCCCAAGAAATGAAGCGATTGATTTTGTAAGTGGAGGAATCCAATGGATTTGCAACAGGAAAAGAACAGGGTGCTGCAATTTTTGTCAGAGCTTACAGCAAAACCATACGTCCATACGCATGTGAAAGCCCTGCAAGGGTTGCGTGAGCTGCAGGCCGATATCCGAGGCGATTTCTATACCGTCGTTGTCTTGGGAGAATTCAAGCGCGGAAAGAGCACCCTTATCAATGCCCTTCTGGGAACAAGTCTTTTGCCTATGGACGTCTTGCCTGAGACAGCGACCATCAATGCCATTATGTACGAGGAAACACCGCAGTTGACTGTGGTGCATCGTGATGGATCAACTAGGAAGGGCGAGGTCTCCTATGATTTCCTCAGACAGTATTCTGCAAAAAGAGAGGATCCTGACGCTGCTGATGTCCGCTATATCAAGATCGGATACCCTTGTGATCTTTTAAAGAATCGTATCGTTCTCGTGGATACTCCGGGGGTTTCTGACCTCAACGAACAGCGTTCCGAAGTCACTTATCAATTCATCCCTAAGGCGAATGCTGTCTTGTTTGTTCTCGATGCTAATGCACCGCTGAAAAAAACGGAGAAAGATTTCATCGATGAGCGCCTCCTTCCGCTTGGTATAAACAACATACTGTTCATCATCAACAAGTACGATGCCGTCGATGAGGATGAAGAAGAGACATTTCTTGAGAATGTAAAGAAGAGGCTGCATCGTGCATTTCGGATAGATGCGAAGGAGGCGCAACTCCGAGATATTTCCGTCTATCCACTCTCGGCCAAACAAGCATTGCAGGCTGTTGAGAAAGGCGACGAAAAACTTCTCCAGGCGTCAGGTTTTGAGGAAATCAAAGACAAACTTCGAGCCATGCTCTTCGGCGGTCAAGTGGAACGAGAAAAGCTGCAGGGGTATCGCAAGCGGCTTCACTGGTTGCTTTCTATCCTGGAACGCGAAATTCAAGGGGAAAAAGCCATGATGTCTGCCAGCATCGCGGAACTGGAAGAGGCGGTCTTTGCCCTTCGTCAGATGCTCCAAAAAAATTCGGAAGAAAACAACGTGGATGCATACGTCAAGTCGGCAAAGGCGAAAATCTATGCAATGGCGGATAAATCCCTGCAGCATTTCCACAGGAAGCTCAGGGAGAATATTCTCGATCTTGTGGAAGAATACCAGAGTCAGGATTTCAAAAACTTCATTGAGCAAGCCATCCCAAAGCATATCCAGAGAAATATCGAGAGTTGGATTGGCGTCTATGCTCCTCATGTTGATGAGCTTTTAGCGCTGCTGGAACGGGAATTGGCCAGAGGGCTCAGCTGCCATTTCAAACAAAAAGTTCGATTGCAGACAACAAAGGGGAATAAGCTTCAAAGCATGGGTTACGTCCTTGATCTTGAGGCTACGGACATTTCCAACACGGGTATGCAGGCAGGAGCTATTACAGCCGCTGGCGCCGTGGCGATTATGGCGATGCTCAACCCAATCCTTGTACCAATACTGAGCATCTGGGGACGTTCCAAGATATTCGACAGTCTGTTGCAAAAAAAGTTGACTGCGGCAAAAGCAGATGTAATTCCGCAAATCGAAAGTCAGCTCGCCAAGACGATGCTGGAGCTTCGTTTCCATGTTCACAGCTACATCGATAAGCAAAGCGTTCGTATTCAAAAAAATACCCAGTGCGCATATGAATCCATTCTCTTGGACATTCAAAAGCGAATCGAGGCGAAAATCGCAGCTAAGAAGCAGGAAGGGGAAAATGTCCAGAGGGAAATGGATGAATTGACAGCACAGGTGGCGGAAATCCACTACTACATAGAAAAACTGAGCGAGGAGGAATGACGTATGAGTTTGTTTGAGCTTTTTGATGCTGCATATGGAGATGGCCTATATCAGTCGATTCCTGATGGAATCGGCGGTGCGGATATTTTGCATAACGGCGCGGTGGTAGATCACATGAATCCCGAGGGTGTACTTCATTCTCACGGGAGGGCTTTTCATTTCCCAAATGTACAGGGCGGCGTAGATGTGATTTCTGACGGTCAGCTCGTATCGCATACCGAGCCGAATGTCATGGGCGGTATGGATGTATACGATGGAGATATGGGGCTGGAACATATGACGATGCCCAATGTTCATGACGGGGTTGACATTTATGGCGCCGATATGAATATGGACGGTATGACTATGCCGAATGTTTTCGGTGGAGAGGATTATTTTTCGATGCAGGGGAATGCGGACGAAATACTTTCCTACGATGATCCACTGATGCATTCGGCAGAATATAAGATGAATCCATTTAATACGATGGGAAAGTAATGTTGTATTTTATGGCAAATTTTAATAGGAAAGAGGTGAAGTAAATGGCATGTTGTTGCAGTTGTGGAGAAAAAAAGTATACGCCGTAAGTTTTTCGAACAGATGAGCCTTTATGCGAATCCTGTGCGAATGAATATTCGCAATATCCAGAATGCAGTCGTTTCTTTGAACACGAGATGATGGTTGGAAGTTTTTGTTCTGAGTGTGATAAGCTAGACAAGAATTAGTTATAGTTAAAAGAGGGCGTATTTTAGGGAGGTCAGTTTATGATATTAGAAATTGATGTATATCGTCCTAGCGGAGAGAAAACACTATTGCATTTTTGCAATCAGTGGGGGAATTATAAGATTATGAAAAGTTTTGAACGGCTAAATCCAGTGGGGGGCAAGTATAAACACTATGAAATCGATTTCAGTGGTATCTCATATTATGATATATCAAAAATTAAAAAATGGTTAAATGAGTATGAGCTAAGCAATCCAGGTATTTGGGATGTGCCCGAGGAATAACTTGTATGTTTTAGGATGTGCAAAATCTTGACCGAGAGGGCTGTCGCGCAAATTAAATTCCCTATAATATATAGTACATCGTTCAAATATGAATACCTATATATTGTAAGAAAAAGGTATGTGCGATAGCTTCCTTTCGCTATGCCGAGAAACCTTGATTTATGCGGCTTTGTGCTTGATGTGAACTGAAGTGATAAACTAAAACTGGGCACTGAGGGGGGAATGAATTAGACACTGTTGCTGGTATCCTGTGCACAGGATGACAAATAGCGGGCAATTCGTTTCTCTCGCTACGATAGGATGTTGCCATATGAAGTACATGAAAGAGCGACGTTTGTACATAAGTTGTCGAATTTATGACGGTGAACTCACAAGATATGAAGTAACAGAAGAATATGCGATCAGTGATGAAACAGCACGGAACTATATGCGGCAATACCGAGATGCCAACAAACTCTCACCGAGAAGGAGAATGCAGAGCAGTTGCAGTTTTGTCCCAAAACGGATGTTCATCTCTTCGAGCGGGTTTGTCCGACATCCAAGTTCCCATGACCAATTTTTAGATTCTCGTGTCCAGTTTTTCTCACAGGGGTGTGCAAATGCACCCCCTTTCGCTATGCCGATAAGCCTTGATTTATGCGGCTTTGCAGCGCATACTCGCTTAACGATAGGCAGGGGGGTGCATCGTTAAGAGGGTATAGGAGGTGCATCGTTAGATTGTATCAAAGTTAGGGGTAAGACGGACATGTTATTTCAACTTTGCTGCAAGGAACGGACAATATCTGCAAAGATGACGTTTGTGCATGTGGACATGAGCGGTGGGTTCGCTTCTTCCTGCAGGCTCTGGACGGGTCGGCGGCGGATGCCGTTGCGGCGATCGATCGCTTGACTGAGCTGCATGAAAAAACGCGGCTTTCGTAGACACGCTGGGAAGGGCGAAAAAAATGCCTCGCGCGTCTTTCGCTATATCGAGGCGAATCCGATCGTCGATATAGCGAAAGAAGGCAGAGGCATGGGGGATGTCCTTCCATACGGCTGGGGCGGCAATCTCCAGCGGTTGGGCGAATGCGGAATCTTGGTAGAAACAAGCGAGAGGAGAAGAAGCCGCATCTTTGCCTATGAAGCTTATTTGGACATATTGAGGAAGGGAACGTGAAAAAACGGCAAGCCGCAACGCATAGATAGTCTGATAAACTGCCTTTTACCGCAGGAAATTTCGCCAGATCGTAAAAACTGCAAAAGCGATGAGAAGGAAGAGGACGAAAGGGCGCGGCGGCTCTTTTCTTTCGCCTTGAAGAATCCAATGGAGATCATCGCGCAGGAGAAAGATGCACAGAATCGGTCCGAGGATGAATATGGCCTCATTCGCATGGAACGCGCCGGCGAGGTCGCCTTCGGAGAGCGCGAGCATCAGGCGCGTGATGCCGCAGCCGGGGCAGTCGAGTCCCGTCGCGGCGTGGAAAGGGCACGGCAGGCTAAGTCCCGTCGTGCGGCAGAAAAAGAGGTAGGAGAAGCCGGCGGCTAGGAGCAGGATATAGCGTTTGAACACGACTTTTACGCGTATTTGCCGCTCGGTGGCAAGGCGTCTTTCGTCTGCTTCTGAATGGCTGGCGATGTCTTTGGCAGTAAAAAGAAACCGCCCGAAAGCGGACGGCTTCTTTCTTTTTGTGTCGTTCATGATTTAGAAGGCCTGCGATGCGCCGCCATCGTAGTCGATGATGTCGTTGAGCGCACTCTGCATCAGGGCGTAACTGATGATGCCGAAGCCGAAGAGAGCGAGGACGAGGTAGATGATGGGGGTGTTCGTGTCTGCCGTCATGCCGCGTTTCTGCTTCGCTATGACGATGGTCTCGCCCATCTTGTAGAGCCAGTAGAGGCTGTATATGCCGCAGGTGATGATGGAGAAGAGGATGACCATGCCGCCCGAAGCTGTCGTGCGTTCGCCCGCTGCTGCATGGGCGTCTTCGGTCAGTGCATAGACCCAATAAAAAGCGTAGACGCCCAAGGTGACGAAGGAAAGAACGATGGCAAGGGGGATGCTTCTTTTTGTCATGATGAATCTTCCTTTCTGGTTGCGTAAAATGAAAACGTTGGATCTTGCCGAACGCTACGCGTGCGGCTTTTGCAGAGATACGTGCGGTGCATCTGCCGAAAAGATTGGTTCGGGCGGTGCGCTGCAGTTCTTTTTCTGCAGAAAATCGTTGAGCGAGGCTTGCAGGAATGCTATGGTGAAATTATAGGTGCGCAGGAGCGCCATGAGCAGGTAGACGAGCGTCGGACTGTCATCTTTTCGCTTGTAGACCGCCCAGAGGACGATGCCGGAAAGGATGGCTTGAACGATGGCGGTGACGAGGAGCCCGATGAGGAACATGAGGATGATTAGACCAATGGCCATGGCGTCATCGGTGGAATCGTGATGCGCAGGCGCGGCTTCTGCAGCGGCACTGAGTATGAATTGGAAGGTGTAGTCGAACATCGTGAAAACGATGTAGATGACTGTCATGATAATGGTGACGATCGTATACGTCTTGTTGCTCACGGAGTCGGGCGGTAAGCCGTTTTCGCGGCGTAGTTCGACGAGCTCGCCGCCGATTTTGTAGAGCCAGTAGTAGAAGTAAAGAGAGCAGGTGAGGATCGTATAGAGTACGGCGGTGCCGCCGTCTACGGTACGCGGCTTTCCCGAGAGCGCATGGATCTCGTCCGTCAGTTTGTACATCCAATAGAGTCCGTAGATGCCGCAGGTGACGACGGTCAGGATGATGGAGAGAGCGATGTCGCGCTTCTGTATCTGCATGAAAGCCTCCTTGTTGAATATTAGAAGTTTCTTCAAATCACTCTTTACGAGAGAAGCTCCACGGGGCGTCTGCCTCATGGAGCTTTTTCCTCAGCGCACGCGTGCGGCAGGCTCTTCCTTTTCCTCTTCGGGGAAGACGACGCCCTGCACATGGACGTTCGTCTCGACGACCTTGAGTCCCGTCATGGACTCGATGGCGCGGCGCACGTTCTTCTGTACGTCGGTCGCGACGTGGCGAATGTCGACGCCGTAGGTCACGACGATGGAGAGGTCGACGGCGGCTTCTTGCTCGCCGACTTCGACTTTGACGCCTTTCGAGAAATTCTTGCGGCCGAGCATGTCGGCGATGCCTCCGATGAGACCGCCGCTCATGCCGGCGACGCCGTCGACGTCCATCGCCGCGAGTCCTGCAATGACGCTGACGACCTCATCGGCGACGCGAATTGAACCAAGTCCTTCGTTGCTCGTTACGAGCGGAGCCGTATCTTCTGCCATGGAAAAAACCTCCTTGCTTGCTGCTGCAAAGCGTCCTCTAACATTTCTGCCGTTTTAGTATAGCAGAAAATGAAGCAGGTGGCAATAACATCGGTTTGCAAGTATGCGTCAGAGCGAAGCGGCGGCTCTTTGAACAATTTGCCCAAAGAGCGCGATCGTCTCCTGGCGATCGCGGCAGTTCCCGTCCATGACGACGAGGATCAGGTCGCCCGCATCGCTCCAGGCGATGCCGCCATCGGCGTAGACGCCGGTGATTTCGCCCGTCTTGTTGGCGACGAGGAAAGCGGGGAGCGCCGATGGCAGACAGTCTTTGTCTTTTTGGCGTGCGAGGATTTGCAGCATTTTTTCGTCATGCGCATAGTCGACGCATTCGCCGCGATAGATGCGTGAAAGAAGCGTGCCGATGTCCTTGACGCTCGATAGGTTTGGCAGCCCTTGATTCGTGAGCATCATCTTGTGCTGCAGATGGGTGTCGCTGTAGCCTTGTTCGCGAATGTAACGGTCGATGTTTGCTATGCCGAGGCGGTCGATGAGGATGTTGGTCGCCGTGTTGTCGCTGTCCGTGATCATGCGCTCTAAAAGCTGCTCTATCGTGAGCTGCTTGTCGCGGTCGTACCAAGTGAGTCTGCCTGCGCCGCCGACGATGTTTTCTTCGGTGATGTAGAGCGGTTCGGCAAGCGAGAGGGCGCCGTCTTTCGCCTGCTGCATGGCGAAGGCGAGAATGAAGAGCTTAATCATGCTCGCGGGCTGCATGGCGCGGGACTGATAAAGCAGCGGTTCTTGTTCTTCGCGCGGGCGCAGGAGGAAGATCGCGCAGTCGGGCGCTTTTTGCGCGAGAATGGCAGAAAAGTCGGCGCGAAGTGTTTCTTGGTCGCTTCCTCGTTCGGCGATTTTCGGTGTGCGGGGCGATTCTTTTGCGGCGGAGCCATGTTCTTTTTGCGCTCCTCGCGCGGCGGCCTCGACCTCGCCCCCTGACTGTTTGGCACGCACGGCGCTCGTGAGATCCTTCCAATGCTCCCAAAGTCCTTTTTGTGCGGCTGAACTGCTTTCTTGGAATGCGATGCGGATGGGGGATGTCTTGTTTGGATTTTGCTTTTGCCATAGATACTCGGCGATTCCGAGACAAAGGATCGTTTGCGCCGTGGCGAGAAGCGCGGTGGCGGTCACGGCTTTTTTCAGCCAAGGGAAGCTGCGCTTTTTTTGCGTCTCTATGGCAGCGCGGTGGCGCGCAAGCGTCCTCTGCAGTTCCCTGCGCTCTTTTTTTGTAGGGGCGTTGATGGAAGGGGGTTTTACCATGGCTGCGCCGTCCTCGGCGTTATGACGCCGAAGGTGAAGCCCGCGCCTTGGAGCATGTCGATGATGGCGGGCAGCGCTTCGACCGTTGTTTCTTTGCCCTCCTTGCCGTGCATGAGGACGATGGCGCCGCGGTCTTTGGGACGGTTGGCGCAGGTGTAGCTGACGGAGCCGAGAAGCTTCTGTACGCTGACGTTGTTGCCTGTCGCATCTTCGTTGCTGACGTTCCAGTCATGGTTCACATAGCCGTTTTCCTTGAGCATGGCGTCGTAACCCGAGGAAAACATGCTCGCGGCGCCGCCCGGCGCACGCACGATGAGCGGGCGCACGCCAAGGATGTTGTAAATGATTTCATCGGTGTGGATGATTTCTTCGAGGAAGTTTTCCTTGTTCGGGTAGAGGATGCTGTAGTTGTGGCTGTAGCTGTGGTTGCCGATGGCATGACCTTCGGCGAAGATGCGCTTGAGGACGTCGGGGTGCGCTTCTGCCATATTGCCGACGACGTAAAATGTGGCATGGATGCCGCGTTCCTTCAAGATGTCAAGGATGCGGGGCGTGTTTTTCGCATCGGGTCCGTCATCAAAAGTCAGATAGGCGACGTTTGGCATCGTGTAGGGGATGAGCTCGGGCATCTCGGTGGGAAGCCCCTTCTCGCGGCGTTCGGCGAGCGTGTAGATGTCGTAAACGGGCGTCTGTGCATCTGTGATCTGCAAGTTGCTGAAGTCATCGGCGACGACGATATAGTTGCCGCTCGGCGGCGTCTTTTTTGCGGCGGGGGGCGGTGCGTTTTCGGCGCCGCCCCCCGCCGCCGTCTGCGCTGTTTGCGGCTCGGCGAAGTCGTCTGTTTGAAGCTGGCTCCATGCGATGCGCCAGCCGGCGATACAGACGAGCATCAGGCAGGCGATAAGCAGGAATATTTTCGTGTGGCGGTTTTGCAGGAAGTTCTTGCCGCTGGTGTTTTCTGTGTTGTTTTGCAAGACGAAATCATCCTTTCCGTATGTTCAGCAGGGAAGCATGGATAAATGCAGGTCTGCTGTCCTAGCGTAGCTTTATGCAAAGGCATTTGAGTTCTTCAAGCAGACGCGTCATTTCTTCGTCCGTGCCGATGGTGATGCGCAGGTGTTCGTCGATGCGCGGCTTCTTGAAGTAGCGCACATAGACGCCGCGCTCGCGCAGTCCTTCGAAGAGATTTTGCGCCGAAATGTCGGGCTTTCGCGCGAAGAGGAAGTTCGTTTTTGATTCGGTGACGGAAAAGCCGAGCTTTTGAAGCGCCGCTTTCGTTTCTTCGCGTGTCTTGATGATTTTGTTGAGCGTTTCTTGGAAGTAGGCTTCGTCCTCGAGGGCGGCTTTTCCTGCGGCGAGGGAGAGCGTCGTCATCGTGTAGGAGTTGATCGAGGCTTTGACGTCTTCCATAGCTCGGATAAGCCGCGTTGATGCGAAGGCGTAGCCGATGCGCATACCGGCGAGTGCGCGTGATTTCGACATCGTGCGCACGACGACAAGGTTCTCGTAGTCTTGGAGCAGCGGGAGCGCTGTTTCTGCGCCGAAATCGACGTAGGCTTCGTCAACGATGACGACGGATTCGGGATTTTTCGCAAGGATTTCTTCGACGCTTGACAGGGGGAGCGCGAGACCCGTCGGCGCGTTGGGATTCGCGAAGATGATGCCGCCGTTGGTGCGCGCGTAGTCTTCGGGACGAAGCGTGAAGTCGTCAGCGAGCGGCACGGTTTCATAGGGGATCGCGTAAAGTTTCGCCCAGACGTCGTAGAAGGAGTAGGTGACGTCTGGGAATAGCACAGGCTTTTGCCCTGCGAAGAACGTGAGGAAGGCGAGTGCAAGTACATCGTCGGAGCCGACGCCGATGAACACTTCGCTCGGCTTGACTTCGTAATGTGCGGCGATCGCTTCCTTCAAGCTCAGACAGTCCGGCTCGGGGTAGAGACGCAGGCGGTCGGCGTCGCAGGCGGCGATGGCTTCGGCGACGCGCGGCGAGGGCGCGTAGGGGCATTCGTTCGTGTTCAGTTTGATGACTTTGCCCGCAGGCTGCTCGCCGGGGACGTAGGGGGTGACGCGGCGGATGTTATCGTACAGGCTCATGGCTTTCCCTCGTTTTCGTTATGTTATAAGCGTTTTCTTAAAGAATGTATACTTCTTATTCTACGTCCTTTTTGCTCGAAGGGCAAGGGGGCGGCAGGAAAGCGGCGGCTTTTGCCGAAAATTTCTTTAGGATTTTCCACGTGTTTGACGGAAGGAGAGAAGGTCATGACGGAAGATGGAAAAGTGCGTGAAGCAGAGCGCATCGAGCGCACGCTTGAAGCGTTTCGCCGCAATCGCTACGACGTATCGCTGTTTCAGAGGAAGGAAGAGGCGGCGGACTATCTCGCGCGGAAGATCGCAGGAAAGCGCGTGGGCTTCGGCGACTCGGAGACGCTGCGAGCGCTCCGGCTCTACGAGAAGCTCAGCGTGAAAAACGAGGTCATAGATCCTGCGAGGAGCGGTCACATCGGCGGTTTGGAGGCTTTCCTTGCGGCAGGCAGGGAGGCGCTGATGACCGACGTCTTCGTATTGTCGGCGAACGCCATCACGGAGGCGGGGCAGATCGTCAATATGGACGGTGCGGGAAACCGCATCGCAGGTTCACTCTTTGGTCATGAGAAGACATATTTCGTCTGTGGCGTGAACAAGCTCGTCAAGGATGTGGAGGCGGCGATCAAGCGCATCCACGCCATCGCCGCGCCGCAAAATGCAGCGAGAAAGAAAAAGCGCACGCCGTGCGCCGCGAAAGGTGACAGGTGCTACGACTGCAGCAGCCCCGAGCGCATCTGCAACGCACTGACGATCCACTACAAGAAGATGAGCTATCGACCGATGGAACTGGTTTTGATTGAAGAGTGTTTGGGGCTGTGAGGTGTTGATGATGAAAAAGAATATAGATTATTATATGGGCTTGAATTACCCTGTGGCGATAGAGCGAATCTCAGAAGAAGACGGCGGCGGTTTTTTTGCATCGATTCCGCTTTTGCCAAGGTGCATGAGTGATGGAGGAACGCTGGAAGAGGCTTATGACAATATTGAGCACGCAAAGAAAGAATGGCTGAGGAGCATGTTGGAACGCAAGATGAGCATACCGGAGCCGGCGGATCAGGAAGAGTTCAGCGGCAGGTTTCTCGTGCGCCTTCCAAAATCACTGCATAGAACTTTGGTGCAGCTATCCAAACGGGAGGGCGTTAGTCTCAATCAATATGTTGCAAATGCATTGGCGTATAGCGCAGGGCAGAAGGTCTGACAAAAGAGCTGCCGCACGAAGACGTGCAGTCTTCATGCGGCAGCTCTTTCATGTTTGTCTTGGGCATAAGTATGTGTCATTTGGGGATTTGGATGTAAGCAGCTATTCGAGATATTCGATCTTTGCCTTGACGATGCGCCGGACGGAAGCATCGAGACGGTTTTTGGAGATCTCGCCGCTCTTCACGGCTTTCAGGATGCCGTTGTAGACGGCGGTTTCGTGCGCGTAGTCGTGGCAGACGAGCACGAGGTCTGCTCCTGCCAGGATCGCCTCGACGCCCGCGCGGTCGAAGCCGTAGTGGCGTGAGATCGCGCCCATCTCAAGGTCGTCGGTCACGATGACGCCGTCGTAGGAGAGCTCTTCGCGGAGAAGTTTTTGCAGGATGGCAGGAGAAAGGCTCGCGGGATGCTCGGCGTCGAGCGCCGGGTACATCGTATGCGTCGCCATGACGAACCAGCCGCTCGCCCCTTTCGCATTCTTTGCGGCGTTCCTCTTGGCGATCATCTCGCGAAACGGCACGAGGTCGCTCGCTTCGAGGGTGGCGCGGTCGGCGTACACGGCGACCGTGTCCTCGTGCGTATCGTTTTTGCCGCGTCCGAGACCGGGGAAATGCTTGATCGTTGCGAGAAGCCCGGCGTCGGCGTGACCTTCGAGGGCGGCGGCGACGAATCTTGTCACGGTGGCGGCGTCGTCGGCATAGGAGCGTCCGTCTGCCGCACCGAGGTCGGCGACGGGAGCGAAGTTCAGGTTGAAGCCCATCGCTTTGAGTCCGTGCGCCGTGTCGGCGGCATAGCGGTATGCCGCCTTGGGGTCGCCCGTGCGGCCGATTTCTGCGGCGGCGGGCGGCGGCGGGAATGCCTCCTTCATGCGAGCGACGGCGCCGCCTTCCTCGTCAATGGCGAGAAAAAGCGGCAGTCCTGCATCCGAGGCATTTTTCTGCAGGGAATCGTTCAGCGCGCGCACCTGCTCTTGACTCTTCATATTGCGGTCGAAGAGGATGACGCCGCCGATGTGGTACTCCGACAGCATGAAGCGGCTGTCCGCATCGAGCTCCGTTCCCTGTATGCCGATCATGAGGAGCTGCCCGACCTTCTCGGCGTCGCTCATCTTTTGCACGATGGCGGCGGCTTTTTCATCGGGCGAGAGGCTTTTTTGCGTACGGCTTGCAGCGGCATCTTTCGAGGCGGCATCGTCGGAGCGTGCAAGGCAGCCCGCGAAGAGCAGGCTGGCACAGAAGATGGTCAGGCAGAGGAACAGAGGGACGAGAGATGCGTTGCGGTTCGCACGATTTTTCATCATGGCTGATTCCTGGCTGGGAGTGCGTTTCACAGCAGCGACATATACTTGCTGCGAGCCATGACGTCAATGCCGAGCAGATCCATGGCTTTCTCTGCCGAGACCCCCGCATTCTTCATCAGATTGCGGATGCTGCTGAGAAAGGCGCTTTCTTCGCCATGTGCTTTGCCGCGAGCTTCACCGCGAGCTTCACCTTCGGCTACTTCGGCTTTGAGAATGTGTTCTAGGTCACTTTTGACAAGGTCTTCAATCAATTTGCACATGGTGGAGGCTCCCCTTTCGTTTTCTTTGAAAAATCTCGCTCGATTTGCTAAGACGCTGTAATGCATGTCGTCGGGGCTTTCACAGAAGAAATCATGCATAAGGCGACCGAGCGGCGTGTCGTCTTGATATGCGGCATTGACATAGATAATATGTGCGCCGTCGTCGAAGGCGGCTCCTGTTTCTGCAAAGGACTTCTGCACATGGTATAGTGGTCGATTGCCTTTCCATACATCGTGTTCCGTAATGAAGATGACGTAGGTTTCGGGCAGATCGCTGAAGTCTTTTCCCTTGTCGAGCTCGCGTGCGTCCATCATGCAGCTGTTGTAGCGCGCTCGCCTGGGATCGGCGCCATCGTCATCGCGCTGCACTTCGACATCAAAGATGCGTTCGCCGTCAGTGGCAATTGCATCGAAGCGCACACCGCGTCCGAAGAGGTTTGGGACAGAGCTTTGTGTCAATACTTCTTTGACGCGCAGTTGCGGATTGCCGAAGATGATTTGCAGCAAAAGTTCCATGCAGGCGATGTTGCCGTCGAAACAGCTGTTGAAAAAAGCGTCGTCAATCAAACGCAGCTTCTTGATGATGTCACGATAGATTTTTTGCCGCTCCGGCGTGTCGAAAATCGTCATGTGCCGCTCCTTTGAAACGAAACTTCTCTTGCCTTATATTCTATAAAAAATCCGTCCCATTGGCAAGGATTCGCGCTTCTTTATGCAGGAAAAGCCGGACGCAGATTTTTCTGCATCCGGCTTTGGCAGTCTGTTCGATTTTGCGCCTTACTTGAGCAGCACGCTCGCGTTTTCGAGCACGGCTTCGCCTGCCTGGCAGGCGGGGCAGAAGCAGATCTTGTTGCCGGCGGCTTTGAACGCTTCGGCTTTTTTTGCGAGGTTTGCTGCTTCTTCCGCGCCGAAGATGCTTCTTGCCTTGTCGGAATGGAAGAAGGCGAGTGAGGCGTCGATGCTGGCAACATCTTCCTTGAGGGCGGCGATGAGCTCTTCGGACAGCTGCTTTTCCGCGTCCGTGCCGACGGCGGCGAGCCAGTCTTCGCCGAGCTTTCGAAGTCCTTCGTAGCAGCTCGGGGCGTTGACGATCTCTTTGACTTTTTCGATGATGGTCTGTTTGTCCATGAAAAATCATCCTTCCTGAATGAATTTGCAGCAAATCTCTCGTACAGGAATCTGTTAGAGCTTTTGCCGCCGCTGTATTTCTTATAGGCGCAGCAAATGTAATGATGCACATTACGATTATAGAAGAAACGAGACAGAATTGCAAGGGGTTATTGACAAGGCGACAAAAAGTTGCGTACTATGTAGGGGAGCAGAGCAAGAAACATCGCTTGACGATGCTTCTTGGCAGGAAAAGGAGGTTTACCGATGAAGCGTATTCTTGTCATTGGACAGGGGCCTGCGGGCATTTCGGCGGCTGTTTACGCGAAGCGCGGCGGTGCGGCGGTTACGGTCGTCGCGAACGGCGTCGGTGCGCTCGAAAAGGCGGAGCGCATCGAAAACTACTATGGATTTGGCGAGCCGCTGACGGGCAAAGAGCTTGCCGCGCAGGGCGTCGAAGGAGCGAAGCGGCTCGGAGTGGATTTCATCCAAGGCGAGCTTGTCGGTCTGCGCTTCAAAGATACGATGGACGGCTTTATCGCCGAGACGCCGGATGCTGTGATCGAGGCGGATGCGGTCGTGCTCGCTATGGGCGCTTCGCGCCTTGCACCGCCGCTTGCAGGCGTCAAGGAGTTGGAGGGGCACGGCGTGAGCTACTGTGCGATCTGCGACGCATTCCTTTATCGCGGGAAGGAAGCCGCCGTCCTTGGCGCGGGCGATTATGCGCTTGCAGAAGCTGCGGCGCTCCTGCCTCATGCGGCGAAAGTGCATCTTCTGACGAACGGCGAAGCTGTGCCGGCGCGACTTCCGGCGGGGGTTCTCGTTCATGGGGAAAGGATCGCCGCTGTCGAGGGCGAGGGCAGGGTCGAGCGCGTCGTCTTTGCAGATGGCAGGAAGCTTCCTGTCAGCGGCGTATTTGTCGCCGTTGGTACGGCGGGCAGCACGGCGATCGCCAAGAAGCTCGGCATCCTGCTTGACGGCGTGTATCTGAAAGTGGATGAGACGATGGCGACAAATGTACCCGGCGTCTTTGCTGCAGGCGATGCAACGGGCGGGCTTTTGCAGGTGGCGAAAGCGGTGCATGAGGGCGCGGTCGCAGGGCTTTCGGCGCTGAAATTCCTGCGCGGCAAAAAGGCTTGATGGAGTGCGCGGCGTTTTTTTGTAAAAGCGGTGTATGGTCTGTCGTCTTTCTTCGTCAAAGAAAAGAGCCGCCACGGTTTTGAAGCCGTGGGCGGCTCTTTTGATGTGCGTTTAGTCGAGCAGGCTTTCGACCATCTCGCGCGGTACGAAGCCGACGGATTCCTTCGCTTTCACACCGTCTTTGAATGCGATGAGCGTCGGGATCGACTGTACGCCGAATTGGACGGCAAGCTCGGGCTGCTCGTCAATGTTGACTTTGCCGACCTTGAGGTCGGGACGCGCTGCAGCCACCTCGTCGATGACGGGCGTGAGCATACGGCAGGGACCGCACCAAGGCGCCCAGAAGTCGAGCAGCACTGCGCCCTTGGCGTCTGTAACTTCATGCTGGAAGTTTTCCTTTGTAATCTCTATCGGAGTCATAGTATTCCCTCACAATCTTTTTATGATTCTTTGCATCCATCAGCATTATAGCATATTCGCGCCTGCGGAAAAAGTACGGCAAAGTGGAGGTTTCTTTCGCCTGCTGCCAAATCTCTTGCAATATCGCGCTTTTTCTACTACAATGATGAACGAAAAATAATTCTTGGCGAGGTGGAAAACTTATGACGCGATTGGAAGAAATGCTGCGGGCGAATGCGGCGTACTGCAAGAACCCGCCGGTCGATTATACGGCGGAAGATGTGCACGAGAGCAAGCTGCCGAAGAAGAAGATCGCCGTGTTCACCTGCATGGACACGCGGCTCGTGGAGCTTTTGGAGCCTGCTTTGGGTTTAAAGCGCGGTGATGCGAAGTTCGTAAAGACGGTGGGAAACACGCTCGTCGGTCCCTTCGACGGCGTTGTGCGCAGCCTTATGGTCGCGACATACGAACTTGGCATAGAGGAGATCTTCGTCGTCGGACACGATGAATGCGGCATGGCAAAGACGACGGCGAAGAGTCTCATCGACGCCATGCACGCGCGCGGCGTCGATGATGCGGCGATTGCGCCGCTGCGCGAGGAGCTGGTGCATTGGGCGGACAGCTTCAGCCACCCCGCAGAAAACGTCAGAGAAGTCGTCGAAAAGCTGCGTAAAAATCCGCTTCTGCCGAAAGATCTCAAGATGCATGGTCTCATGCTGCATCCGAGAACGGGTAAGATCGACCTGATCGAGAGCGGCGATACATAAAAGACTGCGCGTGCTGTGCCCCTGTGGATAAAAAGGAGATGCTATGACTTCCAATCGAAGAAGAAAACGAGATTTTTCCGTAAAAGACCTCGTATTGACTGCACTGATGACGGCGATCGTCTTTCTCGCCACTTTCGTGCCGCATATTCCGATACCGCTCGGCTACGCGCACTTGGGCGATGCCGCCATTTTCCTCTTTGCGCTTTTTGCGCCGCGGCGTTCGGCGCTCTTTGCTGCGTGCTTCGGCTCGGCGCTCGCTGATTTTATGAGCGGTTTTGCGCTTTGGATCGTGCCGACGCTCGTCATCAAGTTCGTCATGGCGGAGATCGTCTGTCGCATGGCGGACGCGGCAAGCCTCATCGGGCGCATCGGCGTGGCGCTCACGCTTTCAAGCCTTTGGATGGCGGTCGCCTACACGCTCGCAGGCGCCGTCCTTTACGACAGTTTTGCGGCGGCGCTCGGTTCCTTCCCCGGGCTTTTCGTGGAGGGCGTCGTCAACAGCTTCTTGGCGCTTGCAGCTCTGCCGTTTTTGCGCGGGCGGCTTCCGCGCGCCGATTGAGTTTTTGCGAAGGAAAGAAGTGAAGGATTTGCTCGCTCCCAAGGGATACGAAGATATTGAAGAAAAGGTGCTGGCGAAAGAGCGGCTGACGCGAGAGGACGGCATTCGCCTCTTCGACTGTAAGGACATCGCCTGGCTCGGTGCGCTCGCCGACCATGTGCGGCGCGAAAAGTGCGGTGACATCGTCTATTACAACGTGAACTGTCATGTGAATCTCACGAATATATGCCGGGCACACTGCAAGTTCTGCGCTTTCGGGCGCGATGCCGAGGACAAGGGCGCCTATGCGATGACCGAAGAGGACGCCGTCGCCGTCGTCGAGGACGCGATGAAGGATCCGCACCTTGCCGGACTGCACGTCGTCTCGGGACTGCATCCTGCGTGGACGTTTGGCGACTACCTCGCGCGGCTTCGTGCGCTGCACGAAAGATTCCCCAAGCTCTACCTCAAGGGCTTTACGGGCGTCGAGATCACACATTTTTCCAAGATCTCGGGGCTTTCCGTGCGCGAGGTGCTGGAAAATCTCAAGGCGGCGGGGCTTTCGGCGATTGCGGGCGGCGGCGCGGAGATCCTCTCCGACCGCATCCGTGAAGCCCTGTGTCCGAACAAGGCGACGGCGAAGGAGTGGCTCGACGCCGCCCGCACGGCGCATGAACTCGGCATCAAGTCGAATGCCTCGATGCTCTACGGTCATATCGAGACGCTCGCCGAGCGCGTCGATCATCTGCTCGCTCTGCGCTCGCTGCAGGACGAGACGGGCGGCTTTCAGACCTTCATCTGCTTCCCGTTCCTGCCGAAGAATACGGCGCTTGCCGCTGAGAGCGGCATCTCTCAGACCTCGATGTGGGACGACCTCAGGACGATGGCGATTTCGCGCCTCATGCTCGACAACTTCACGAACATCAAGGCGTACTGGGTCATGCTGACCGTCCCCGTCGCTCAGGTCGCGCTCGGCTTCGGCGCGAACGATATCGACGGCACGGTGCACAAGGAGACGATCCTGCACGATGCCGGCGCGAAGAGCCCGCGTGCGCTGACGGAGGACCGCATCATCCGCATCGTCAAGGAAGCGGGCCGCATCCCTGCGGCATGTGACTGCAACTTCAATATTTTGCATGTGTACGAATGAGGCGGGCGCATTTGCGGCATGATGAACCATCCTTTCTTTGACAGGTGTGGCGGCTTTGCTTTCCGTATAGAAAAATGTCAATGAAATAAGAATGAATTTACAGGGGGTCGATATGATGAAAAAACTTATGCTTTTGACAACCGTGGTCTTGACGCTTCTTTCGCTGGGCTGCGGCGCAGGTTCGGCGGCGGACGGAGGGAAAGGAAGTGCGGCGGAGATGAAACAGGATAGGAAATTTGTGCAGGTTTCGGCGGCAGAGGCGCAGAAGATGCTGGCGGAGGAAGAGGGATACATCCTTCTCGATGTGCGCACGCCGAAAGAATATGCCGATGGGCATATTCCGAACGCTGTCAATCTGCCGAATGAAACGATCGGGAAGGAACCGCCGACGATTCTTTCGGACAAGGCGCAGCGCATTTTCGTCTACTGCCGCAGTGGCAGGCGCAGCCAAGATGCGGCGGCGAAGCTCGCAGACATGGGCTATACGAACATCGTTGACTTCGGCGGCATCATGGATTGGCGCGGCGACGTGGTGAAGTGAGCCGCGCTTTTGCCGGACAGCTTCTGGCAAGAGGGGAGAGTTGTACTTGGAGAAGAAACTTTTCGTATGGTATCCGCGCTGCACGACATGCCAAAAGGCGCGCCGCTGGCTCGAAGAGCGCGGCGCTGCGGTCGAGGAGCGCGACGTCAAGGAAGAGAAGCCGACCGCTGCCGAGCTGCGTGTCTGGCATGAGCGAAGCGGTTTGCCGCTGAAACGGTTCTTCAACACGAGCGGTTTGAAGTACAAAGAGCTGCATCTCAAGGACAAGCTGCCTGCGATGGGAGAAGATGAGCAGTTCGCACTGCTTGCTTCCGACGGTATGCTCGTCAGGCGTCCCATCCTCGTCGCCGAGGATTTCGTCCTCGTCGGCTTCAAGGAGCAGGAGTGGCAGGAACGCTTCGGGTAATCTTTATGAGGCTGTGCATGGGGTTTTTGCCCCGGCACAGCCTTGTTGCTTTCCTTGGCAGGGGATGAATCCGCTTCATATCTTTTATTTATGGGAATTTTAGAAAAATCCCTGAAAAACTCTTAGGAACGGCGGCATTCGCGACGATAGATACATTGAAAGTCAGACAGTTTCACTTGTCTTGAAGAAGTTTACAGGGAGAGGGACGGAATGAACGGAAACTTGAAAAACTGCCCGTCGTGCGGCAAATTGTTTATCGCGCAGCCGAAACAGAAACTGTGCGCAGATTGTTTTGAAAAGCAGCGCGAAGAGGAAGAGCGCATCATCCGCTATGTGAACACGCATAAGGATGCGGCGACGCTTGACAAGATCGTGGAAGGAACGGGAGCGGATCCGCAGGTAATCCTGCGGATGATTCACGAGTCGCGTTTCCTGCAGACCGATGTTGAGGTCAGTTACCCGTGTGAGAGCTGCGGTATGCTGATTACGCGCGGGCGTTACTGCGCGGGCTGTATGCGCGACTTCAAGGCGGGAGCGGAACGCATTTGACGCCTGCGCTTCCTTGCCCGTCGATGCGTCCTTGTCGAATGGACAAGGGGCGCGAGACTAGGAGTTTCGCCTTTTTCGCAGAAACTTCTCATGGATCGAAACTTAAGCTGAGAGAAATTTTTTTCGATACTACACATGAAAGACGGGAGCAAGAGCGTGGAGGCTCTGCTCTCGGCTTAAAAAAGAAAGGTGGTGAGGTGCGATGTCCATACAGCTGCAAGGCCGTATACAGGCGCTCTACAACACGTATGCAGCAAGTGATGCGTTCGCTGCCGTACAGGCGCAGGGGAAGCGTCAGGCGGAAGCCCCGCGCAGGGACGCCGTCGTGCTTTCCGAGGAAGGCAGAACCTTCGGCGAAATCCTCAACCGCTTGAAGGCGGATAATGATAAGGTTCGTGAGGATAGAGTGGATTTTTACACGCAGCAGATCGCTGCGGGCAATTATCATGTTGCGGCGCAGGATATAGCCGCGAAGATGCTTGATCAGCGCGTTTGATGCAGACGGATTCATAACGTCGCGGTGAGGGGGACGGATATGTGGCGTGAAATGAAAGAAGTCATGGGCGCACTCTCTTCGTGCTACGAGGAGCTTTTGAAGACGAGCGAGGAGAAGCACAAGGCGCTCGCCACGATGAACCTCAAGGAAATCGAACGCGTCGTGAAGGAAGAGGAAAAGCTGGCGGCTCGTGTTGAACAGCTGGAGAAGCGGCGTCAAGCAGCGCTCCAATCCCTTGCGGAGAAAGAGACAGGCATAGAGCCGACGATGAAGCTGCGCGATCTCACGCTGCGCTGTCCGGATGCGCGTCTGGCGCAGGAGCTTGCGGCGCTGCACGAGGAACTTGACCGCCGTATGCGGGAAGTTCGGCTGACCGGCGAGAACAACACGCTGCTCGCTGAAAGTGCACTCGCTGCGGTGACGGCGAATTTGAACCGCATCGGCTCTGCGACGGCGGGGACGTCTTACGGTGCGGGCGGCGAAGAAAGCGTGACGCGCGAGCGGCGCTTTGATTTCAAGGCGTAGATCATGGGTGAGATCATCAAGCTGCTCAAGCAGCAGATCGACATTTGCCGCCGCCTGCTTCAGGCGGTGGAACAGCAGCGGCAAGGGCTCTGCAGCGGCTCCGGCGGTTGGATGAGCCGAGAGACGAAGGCAATGGAAGTATTGCTCATCGAACTGCGGCATATCGAGAAGCGGCAGGCGCTTCTTCTCAAGGGGACGGCGACGCGCGACCTCTCCGAACTGCTTTCGCGCACGGCGCCGTCCGAGGAGCGCGCAGCTGCCCGGCGGCTTTTGCAGGAGGCGGGTGCGCTCATGGGTGAGGTGCGGGAAGCCGTCGCCATGAACGGTGAACTTCTCGACCGCCACATGCAGTACATCCTTTTCAGCATCAATGTGATGGCTGGAACGCCTGCGGATGTGACGTATGACAAGCCTGTAAAAGAGCAGGAGAAGGACAAGGCGCAGACGAATGCGGACACGAAGATGTTCGATGCGAGCGTCTGACGGATTATAGGAAAGAAGCGTATAACCGCAGAGGAAACGACGCCTCTAAAGGGAAAAGGGTGAAAGAATGCGATCGACATTTTCCGGACTGAATACGATGGTTCGCGGCATCTATCAAAATCAGCTGTCCCTCGATACCGTGGGGCACAACATCACGAACGCGAATACGAAGGGCTACTCGCGTCAGCGCGTGAATCCCGCAGCTACGCGCCCGCTTGAACAGCGCGGCATGTTTGGCGGACTTTTCGTCGGCACCGGCGTCGATTCGGAGTCGCTGACGAGAGCCCGCGATTTTTTCGCGGATAAGCAGTATTGGCAGGAAGAGGCGACGGAGTCTTATGCGAAGTTCCGTCAGAAGAACTATGACAAGATCGAGACGGTATTCGACGACTCCAAGAACAAGGGGCTGCAAAATGAACTGCACAAGTTCTACAGCGCATGGAACGACTTGAGCGTCTACGCAAGCGATCCGGCGAAGCGCGTGTCCGTCATTGAGGCGGGCAAACAGTTTGCCGATCGGCTGGAAGAAGCCGCGCAGAATGTGCAGAAACAGATCGACCTCGTCTATCGTGAGATGGATACGAATGTCAAAGACGTTAACGAAATCACGCAGCAGATTGTCGAACTCAACAAGAATATCGCGCTTGCCGAGGCGAACGGCGCTATGGCGAACGACCTCCGCGACAAGCGTGATCTCCTCGTGGACAAGCTGTCGGGTTACATGAGCCTGCATGTCTACGAAATGGACAACGGCATGTACCAGATCGTTTCGGGCGGCGCGTCGATCGTCAACGGCATTTCGCGTCTTGAACTCAAGATGGATGGCCCCGTTGAAAATAAGCGCTACGGCGTCAACGATTACTCGCTGACGTTCAAGGAGACGAACACGCTCTTTATGCCGGGCAACGGCAAGCTGCAGGCCGCTGTTGACTCCATCAAGGAAAATAAAGGCTACATGGATAAGCTCGCGAATATTGCGGCGACATTCATGACGCAGTTCAACGACCAGCATCGCGCGGGCGCGGGTATCGACAAGGACAAGACGTCGAACCTCAACTTCTTCGGCAGAAATGACAGATACTACGTCTGGGATAAGGAACGCCAGTCTCTCCTTGCAGCGAAGGTGACGAACAAGACGTCGACGACGGCGGGTTCACCGCCTGTGACGACGCACACGACGACGCTTTCGACGGCGGCGGGCGACACGCAGGAACTGCAGGGGCTTGAGATCATCAAAGCGATGAAAGTCAGCGCCGAACTTACGGCGCAGAACGGCGAACTCAAGGTTGCGGCGCGCGGCTTCGGCGATAACAGCGACGCGAAGAACTCTTATGTGCAGAACTTCAGCTACAGCAACGCGACCATCCCGCCGCAGATCACAGGCACGGGCACCGTCGTCCATAAGACGAGCGATATGAACGGCACGGCGGACGGCAGCAACGCCGTCCATCTGACGAACATCTTCAATATGGAGCAGAAAGATACGGGGCTTTCGATCTATAAGAACCCGACAGTGGGCAGTCCGACGGAAAACCGCCCCATCGGTACAGGCTCCCTCAACAACTATTACAAATCGGTGACAAGCGCGCTCGGCATTGATGCGAACGCGATGGATACGAAAGTCAAGTTCCAGGAAAACGTCATGACGCAGATCGAAGCGTGGCGCACGTCGGTTTCCGGCGTCAACTGGAACGAAGAACTTTCCAACATGATCAAGTTTCAGCAGGGATACAGTGCGAGTGCACGCTGCCTGACGACGATGGATGAAATGCTCGACCGTCTCGTGAACAACACGGGATTGGTGGGAAGGTAAGGTGAAGTAAATGAGAATTGGCAGTCTGCACATGGTTTCGCGCTATCAAAAGCAGCTGAACGACGCCGCAGAAGAGCAGGCAAAGCTCATGGAGCAGTCGGACGGACAGTCGCTGCGTCGCCCGTCGGACGACCCTGTGCGCTACTCCAACTGGCTGCGCTACAGCACGGAGCAGAACGAGAACGAGCAGTATCAGAAGAACGTCGAGGCAGGAAAGTCGTGGATGCAGCGTACGGACGGCGCTGTGTCAGGCATGGCGGACATCTTCAAGACGCTGAAGGAAAAGACGATCCAGGCGGCGCAGTCGCCGCATCAGAAAACGGACATGGCGGCGATTGCCAAGGAGATGACGGCGAAGCTGCATGAGATCGTCTCCCTCGGCAACTCACAGCAGGGCGACCGCTATATTTTCTCCGGACAGTCCGACCTCACGCAGCCGTTCCTTCTCTCGGAAAAGAAAGTCGCGCGCGGCATTCCCAAGACGCTCGACGATCAGCAGTCGAAATTCTTCAAGGATACGAACGTGTCGGGCCGCATGAAGCAGATGCTCACACTCAAAGGCAGCGACGGCAACGAATACTATCTCGATACGAAGTCAGGCTACATCTACTCGTACGACTTCATGAAGGACGGCTACAAGAAGAAAGTTGCGGCAGGACAGACGACGGTGAATCCGGCAACGGATAGTGTAGGCAGGCTTCCCAGCCACCCGTTCAATGTTTCGGAGAACTTCCTCAATACGGGACAAATCAAGGATGCATCGACGACGCCTCCGGCAGGGGCGCACGCGGGTGTTGATTGGGAATTTAACCACACCGTCAACGGCAAGCCCGTGAAGTTCACACTCAAGACCATCGAACAGCAGATCGTCAAGTATCAGGGTGACTTCAAGCAGATCTCTATGGTTAAGAAAAACGGCGCCGTCGAGCCGACGGCTGATACCGTCAATGCGACCGCAGGCGACATCTTCGGCACGGACATCTTCGACGACGAGAACTCGGGCAACACGCAGTCGGGCACGGCGGCGCTCAACGACATGCTGACCGTCGCGGAGAAGGTGAATTCGTCCGATGTCAACTGGCTGATCTCCGACGGCGTGACGCTTGCCGATGAGTCTCACAACAACGTCGTCATATCGCAGGATCATATCGCGGCGCGTCACAACGTCTACAAGGGGATGTCGGAGATCCTTGGCGACTATGCTACCGCCATCAAGCAGGACATCTCCGATACGAACAGCACGGACGTCGCGAAACTTGCCGTCCAGATGATGCAGGCTTCGGCGATTTACAACATGTCGCTTTCCGTCGGTTCGCGCATCCTGCCGCCGACGCTGACCGACTACTTGAGGTAAGGAGGGGAGGCGCGCCATGCTTTCCAACATGACGTATCTCAACGTGCGGCATACGCTGCCGATGCTCGGCTGGCAGGCGCGTTCCTTCAAGTTCAAGACGAGCATGACGCCGACAAAGATGCATGGGCGGCGGCGCGAAGCGAGTGCAGATCTCGGCACGACGCAGGTGCGCATCGACATCGACAGCTACGAGAGCCGCAAGGCTTACGGCTTTCGGAAGGACGCCGATCTCTGCGCGGATTTCAAGAATGCAGGGCTGTCGGGCGTGAAGCAGGGTACGAGCCGCCGCTCAAGCGAGGCGTGGCAGATCATTGACGGTGCGGCAAAGCCGAATGCGAATTTTTTCCAGAAGCAGGCGAAGCATAAGATCGAAGCGGAAATCAGCGAGCGCAAGGAAATAGAGCTAAAGCCCATTCCGCGTCCGAAGATCACCGTGCACCCGGCGGAGCTGAAGGGCACGCCTGATGTGGGAGAGCACAGCATAGACATACGCTCGGAGCCGTTTGCTGACATCGCCTACGAGCCGGGCAGCATCGACTACAATATGAAGGTGGAAGGCTCCATTCACATGTGGACTTCCATTGGGCATTACGATATATACGCATAGGGGAGAAAAGCATGAGAAAGATCACTACGACACGTTTTGGAGAAATCGAGGAGGACGAAAGCAAGATCATTCATTTTTCTGCCGGACTTCCCGCTTTCGAAGACGAGCACGACTTTATCATCATTCCATACGACGAAGAAAGTCCCTACGTCTTTCTGCAGTCGGCAGCGACGCCGGATCTCGCTTTTTTGATGGTGATTCCCTTCATTTTCTTCCCCGACTATGAATTTCGCCTGGAAGATGACGTCTTGGAGAGTCTTGCTCTTGAAAATCAAGAGGATCTTCTGCTCTACACGCTGCTGACGATCCCGGGCAATGACATCCATGAGATGACCGCCAACCTTCTCGCGCCGATCGTCATCAACAGCCGCACGAACGAAGGACGGCAAGTCGTCCTCGATAAGAGCGCCTATCGGACGAAGCACAAGCTTTTTCCGAAAAAATCGGGAGCGGAAGGCAAAGAAAAAAGCGAGCGGGAGGCGAAGTGAATGTTGGTATTGACGCGCAAACCGCGCCAGCAGATTATGATTGGCGACGACATTGTCGTTCATGTCGTGGAAGTGCAGGGAGATAATGTCCGCATCGCCATTGAAGCGCCGCGCGAGGTGAAGATCTATCGCGGCGAGATATACCGCGCCATACAGGACGAAAACAAGCGGGCGGCGGCGCCCGTGGCGATCGACCTCAGAGGGGCGCTGCCGCAGGCGGACGGATAGTCAGCTGCGGCGTAAGCATAGAAGCCGTTCCTTGCGGGGGCAGGAAGCTTCTGCATTGTCCGGCGCAGGAAGCGCCCGGCAAACAAGGGATTGCATATATTTTTATCTATGGAGGGAGAAAACATGATAAGCAAGATTCAGGACGCACTCGGCGCCGCTGCTGTTATGCAGATGACCGATCTTGCCGTGGGAAGCGGCTCGGCGCAGGCGCCTGCCGCGCCTGCAGACAGTGCAGGGCGGCAGGCGGCGAGCGCGGCGGGCAGCCTGCAGGCAGGCGACGCCGCCTTTGCGGATTCACCCGCCGCCGTAGTGGACGCACACTTGGACACGCAGCTCCAAGCGCGAGAGATCAGCGAAGCGGCGAAGGCAAAGACGGAAGCGACGGAAGAAGAGCAGAAGAAAAAGCTCGGCAAGGACAAGCCGCTCGACGAGTCGCAGATGACGTACCTCATGAAGGAGATCAACCGCATCATGAGCCGTATGAACTGCAACCTCGCTTTTGAGTACCACAAGGAAGTTGACGTCATGAGCGTGCGTATGCTTGAGAAGAAAACGGGCAAGCTCATCAAAGAGATGCCGCCCGAGTACATGATCAAGGGCATGGAAAAGACGCGCGAATGGATCGGCACGTTCCTGGATCAGCCGGCGTAAGGAGGAAGCAGCATGGGTGTAAACGGAATTTACGGTCTTTCCGGCTCGGGTCTTGACGTAGAATCGCTCGTCAAGATGGGTATGAAGGGAAAGCAGAATCAATACGACAAGATGTATAAGCGCGAAATGACGAACGAATATACGAAAGCCGCGCTCAACGAACTTTACAACAAGGTCAACACATACAATCTTTCTGAGCTGACGAACTACAAGAAGCAGTCTGATATGGCGGCGAAGAGCGCGTCAAGCTCGGATGATAAGACGGTCAAGGTCAACGCAAACGGCGCGGCATCCGTCATGAGCCATACGGTCACGGTCGAGCGATTGGCGTCCAACGCCTACCTCGTATCGAATGCGCCGATCACGCGCTCCTCGGTCAACCCGGCAAAAGCGCAGTCGACGGAACTTGCCGATATCGCCTTCAAGAAAATCGAAGCGGCAGGCACGAATCCCGACGGCACGAAGAAGTATCACGTCTACTATGCCGACGGTACGGATGCCATCGTCAATGAGAGCGACACGGCGATCAACATGGATTTGACAGACAAAGATCCGGCTTCTGCGGACGACATCTATCACGTCAAGTATACGTTCAAGGAACTTGTGGAGAACAAGAAAACGCTCAACGACCTTGCGAGCAGTATACAGAACGCCAAACGTCCGCCGAAGGGACCGAAAGACGTCGCTCACAAGGCGAACTTCAACGCGAGCTACGATGCAGCGACGGGCTCCTTCAGCATCTACAACAAGAGCGGCGGAGCCAAGAACGTCGTCAGCATCAAGTCGCTCGACAAAGGTTCGACGCAGCTTGTGAACAACCTGCACCTCGCAAAATTCGACCAGTCGACGAACAGCTTGACGAATCTGCCCGCCTTCACGCAGGGCACAGAGCAGAAGTTCGGCGGTACGGCGGGCAAGGTCAAGGTCGACGGCAGAGAGTATGTCGTCGATGAGAACCGCCTCGTTGCAGGCGGCGTCACCTACAACTTCCTCAACAAGACGCAGCCGGGGCAGACCGTCACCGTATCCGTCTCGCAGAATGTAGACGCCGTCGTCGACAAGGTAAAGAAATTTGTCGAAAGCTACAACAAGCTTATAGATGAACTGCAAAAGCAGTACAACACCCAGCACGACAAGGATTACGACCCGCTGACGAAGGAACAGGAAAAGGGCATGTCGGAAGAGCAGATCAAGCGCTGGAACGAAAAGGCGAAGGGCGGTCTTCTCTACCACAACACATATCTCGGCAGGCTCATCAGCAAGATGAGAGAGGCGGTCGCGACGCCTGTGGCGTCCGCTGAATCGAAGTACAATTCAGCATCGGCGCTCGGTATCACGACGAAGGTCGGCAACAACTACGGACATTTGTCGCTCGACGAAGACAAGCTCAAGAAGGCGCTGGCGGAAGATCCGGATTCCGTCTACCGCGTGTTCGGCAGTTTGGATGAAAAAGACGATTTCAAGAACTCCGGCATCTCGATGCGCTTGTCGAAGGTCGCCTTGGACAGCATGAAAGAGATCAGCAAGGAAGCAGGCACGAAGTCCGACTGGGACGATTCGTCGACGCTCGGAAATCTGATCCGTTCGCAGAAGCAGAAGATGAAGAACTTCAAGCATCTCTTGGACGACTTCCAAAATCAGCTTTACAAGAAATACGATGCGATGGAGGCGTCTCTGCAGCGCATGAACGGCATGTACAACTCGCTTTTCGGCGCGAAATGATAAAGGAAAGCAGGGGGAAAACGAATGGTAAATGCAGCAGCGGAAGCATATAAAAGGCAGCAGATCATGACGGCGACGCCCGAGGCCCTGACGCTCATGCTCTATAACGGAGCGCTGCGCTTCATGTCGGAAGGCAAAGAAGCTCTGGAGAAGAAGGACTACGAGTCGGCGAACAATTCGATCATCAAGGCGGAGAAAATCATCACGGAATTTCGCGTGACGCTCGATTTTGACTATGAGATCTCGCACCAGCTCCTGCCGCTGTACAACTACGTTTACGACTGCCTTGTGCAGGGCAATTTGGACAGCGATGCGGGAAAGATCGACGAAGCGGCGGGCATCATCCGCGAGCTTCGCGATGCTTGGGCGCAGGCGATGAAGAAGGCGCGCGCCGAAAAAACGGGTGAGACAGCCGAAGGCGCAGTACCGCCCGTGCCTGAAATATCGACTACGCCGCCCAAAGAGGGCGCGTGATGGAGACGCGCACACCCGAGGAGCTTTGGCGTCTGTATCTGGAACTTTCACGCGAGATGCTGAAGTTCCTCAAGGAGGACGACGTCGATCGCTTCCTCGACCTCGACGCACAGAGGGCGGAGATCTTCAGACAGATGGAAGAGTGCAGTATAGAGGCATTCAAGGTGACGCAGGAAGGACGCACGCTCCTCGAACAGATCAAGCCCCTGGAGATGCAGCTCATCTACAATACGAAAGTCTGGCTGAATAAGTCGCGCACGCAGCACGAAGCTGTGCGCGATTACGAGGTCCGAGGCTTCGACCCCAGCGGACATCTCGTGAATCGTGAGATGTAGCTTTTGCAGGGATGCCGCATCCAAGATGGCGCACTTGCAGAGGTAAGCGAGAGAAAAATTTTCGTCGTCGGGAAAAAAGTTTCAAAAAACGCTTAAGAAAAATCAGCGTCCCACCGATAAACTTATTGAGCAAAGGCAAGAAAGACTTGCCGCTCACCAAACGTCAGCAACCAGGCGGGTCTCCGATAAACCCGCTGCATGAAGCTAGCTAGCGGCGGCATGCAGCAAAAGCGGAAAACGCCTGCTTTGCTTATTTGCGCCACAGGGCGCGGGGACGGCGCAGCCGTCTCAAGCACCGGACAAGGATGCCCGGCAGAAGAAGAAATGGGAACAACCAGGGAGGAAAAGACAAATGGCATTGGTAGTTAAGAACAACATGATGGCGGTCAACACGCTGAACACGTTGAACAAGAATCAGAGCGCACTCTCGACGAGCCTCAAGCAGGTTTCGTCCGGCATGAAGATCAACGGCGCTGTCGATGACGCTTCGGGCTATGCGATTTCCGAGCGTATGCGCGTCCAGATCCGTTCGCTCGATCAGGACAACCAGAACACGCAGAACGGCAACAGCATGATGAAGGTTGCTGAAGGCGCTGTTTCGAGCACGGTTGACATCCTCAAGACCCTCAAGGAGAAGGTCATCAACGCTGCGAACGACACGAACACCGACGATGACCGCGCGACGATCCAGAAGGAGCTCAACCAGAGCATCGACCAGATCAACGACAACGCGAACATCACGTTCAACGGCAAGTACCTCGTCGACGGCACGCACAATCAGAAGGTCACGGCTACGACGACGACGTTCACGAACCAGTCGATGAGCACGGCGACGGCTGCTGGCTCGGGTCTCACGCAGCTCCAGGATCGTACGGGCCGCAATCTGAATATCCACTCGCAGGATTCGATTACGGTTTCCTACGTCAACCAGGGCAAGACGGAGACGACGACCTTCAAGGTATCGACGAACACGCTCGAAGATATCATCGGTAAGATCTCGGGTCTCAGCGCGAATGGCGTAAACGGTACGGGTAAGGCAATCGGCGCTTCGTCCATCATCGGCACGAACGTCGCAGGCGACACGGTCTACACGGCTTCCGGTGAGAGCGCGATCTCGCTCTACGCTTCGGGCACGGGCGTCGGCAAGTCCCTCGGCGGCATCACGTTCAGCATCACGGATACGCAGGGCAACATCAACAAGTCCGCGAACGCCGTTCTTGATGCGTTCAACGAGACGGTTCGTGCGCAGGATAACTCGCAGGACAACTCGATGAACTTCCAGATTGGCACGCGCGCCAACCAGGCGATCCGTGTCGGCATGACCGATATGCGCGCGCAGGCTCTCGGCCTCCAGGGTTCGGACGGCGCTACGCTGAACATCAGCACGCGCGACAAGGCGAACGCTGCTATCAACGTTCTTGACAACGCGATCAGCAAGGCACTCGACCAGCAGACGACGATCGGCGCTGTTCAGAGCCGCTTGAACTACACGAGCCAGAACTTGACGACGGCAAGCGAGAACGTCCAGGCTTCCGAGTCCACCATCCGCGACGTCGACATGGCAAGGGCGATGACGAACTACACGAAGAACAACGTTCTCATGCAGGCTGCTCAGGCTATGCTCGCTCAGGCGAACCAGTCCAGCTCCGGCGTTCTCAGCCTGCTCCAGTAATTTCGTCAGAATTACAACAAGAGCTATCAAGAACCTCCCCCTTGGGGGAGGTTCTTTTTTTTGTGTTGATTTTTTATTGTGCGCAAAAGAGTTTTCATAGTATAATAAAGAAAAAATCAAGTAGGAGAAATAAGGAGAAAATTGTGGAGCGAGACGAGAAGGAAAAATGGCGGCAGAAGTTTCTGGTGATCTTGGAAGGATTTCGCCTTCTTGATGATGATTTCATGACGGCGGCATTTCAAGACAACTTGGAATGTGTCGATCTGGTTCTGCAGATCATTTTAGGCAATCCGAATATTAGAGCAACGAAAGTGATCACGCAAGATACATTGAAAAATCTGCAAGGACGCAGTGTGCGACTGGACATCCATGCATGGGCGAATCAGCAGGAATTCAATATTGAAATTCAGCGCGGAGGCAAAGGCGCTGCAGAACGGCGAGCGAGATATAACAGCAGCCTTATGGACGCCAATACTTTGCTTTCGGGAGAAGATTACGACAGACTGCCGGAATCGTATGTGATCTTCATCACAGAGACAGATGTCTTGAGTATGAGCCAGTCGATGTATGTCATTGAAAGAACGATAAAAGGCAGCAACACAACTTTTCAAGATGGATCTCATATCATTTATGTCAACAGTTCTATGATGGATCTGACTACACCGCTCGGCAGACTGATGCACGATTTTCATTGTACGCGAGCCGAGGATATGTATTATGACGTGTTGGCGGAACGAGTAAGGTATCTTAAAGAAACAGAGGGAGGAACGAGGTTCATGAGTGAAGTGATGGAAAATTTTGCAAAAGATATTGCGAAAGAAGCAATGGCACAAGGAATGGCACAAGGAAAAACGGATATTGTCCTGGAAATGCTGCGGGGCAAGATGCCGATTGAAACAATCGCGCATCTGTCGAAGTTCTCGCTGGAAAGAGTGAGAGAGCTTGGTAAGATGCACAGTCTGCTTTGATCCCGCTTTTTCTTAGGATAGAACGACAAAACATTCATGAATATATGCTGCGATTTTGCTTTTTGTGAGCAGAATCGCAGTTTTCATTTTGCGTGTGTCGTATGGAGCGGGGCAGGTCACGTTAAGTTTCTCGCGTTTTATCACGATACACGATTCGATAGTTGTATATGTCCGTGAAATGGCTGTATAGGCTCGGTGATTTATCTGAAGGGGCGTTTGTATGATATGAAAATCTCAGCTTGCTATATCACAAAGAATGAGAGTGCGAATCTTGCTGCATCCATTGAGAGCATAGCGGCGAGCGTCGATGAAATCATCGTCTATGATACAGGATCTGAGGACGATACATGCCGCGTCGCGGAGGCTCTGCCCAAGGTGAAGCTCTTTCGAGGCGCATGGTGCGATGACTTTGCGGCGGCGCGTAACGAGGCGGTCGCTCGTGCCATAGGGGATTGGATCGTATTTCTTGATGCCGATGAGCGCTTTTCTACAGAAACGCGCGGGAATCTCCGCGCTGTACTGGAAGCTGCGGCAGATTATGACGCGCTTGCCGTGAAGATCGTGAATCTCGATGTCGATGGTGCGGAAGAAAAACGCCTGAACCACACGTATGTCGTGCGCGCTTTTCGTCGTTCTCCCGAGATTCGCTATGCGGGGCGCATCCATGAGCATATCGAGCGCGCGGGTGGTGGACTGCGCCTTGCGTTTATCCCGGAGGCATCTCTTGTGCTGCTTCATACAGGCTATACGGCGAGCCGAGCGAAGGGAAAAGCGGAGCGCAATCTGCGGCTTCTTTTGCGGGAATTGGAGCAGACGGAAAACGAGGAGGATCTCTATCGTTATCTCGCCGAAGCGTATGAAGGTGTCGGCGATACGGAGCGTGCGCTTCACTATGCGCGGCTTGATATCGAGGGGGGGCCGCGTCCTGTACTCTTCGCAAGCCGCTGCTATCGTATGCTTCTATACACTTTGCCTGCGGGGGAGGAGCGCACGCATGTGTTGGAGAAAGCGCGGCGCGACTTTCCGCTTCTGCCGGAGTTTCATGCCGAATATGCCGAGCATCTGGCGCGTGAGCTGAATTTTTCTGAGGCGATCACGGCGATGGAAGAAGCTTTTCGCGCCTATGCCAGGCACGAGGAGGACGGCGAGGCGATGGAATTTGACGAGGCGATGCTTGTCGTAGCAAAGGAGCGTGCGGCTCTTTGGCAAAAGATCGTGGCGAGGGAAAAGACACTGACGATTTCAGCGTGTACCATCGCGCGGAATGAGTCGCATGATATGCCGCGCTGGCTGGAGAATACGGCGGTTTACAGCGACGAGCGCATCGTCGTCGATACGGGGTCGGAGGATGAGACAAAGGCGCTTGCCGAAGCCGCAGGCGCATACGTCTGCGATTATGTATGGCGCGACGATTTTGCGGCGGCGAAGAACGAAGCGCTTTCTCATGCGACGGGCGAGTGGGTCGCGTTTCTCGACGCCGACGAGTATTTTGCGAATCCGCAGATCGTGCGTCCGTACCTTGCGGCACTCTCTGTTGAGCAGCCGATGATCGAGGCGGTGATACTGACGATTGCGAATCTTGACGAGGACGATCATTTCAAGGAGATCCAGCGATTTCCGACCGTGCGGCTTTTCCGTCGTCGTGCGGATATCGCCTTTTCCGGGCGTATTCATGAGATGGTCATAAAGAGGGAAGGGCAGCTTGAGATCAAGCTGGAAAAGAAACATCTGCTTGTCTATCATCTCGGCTACTCTTCGGGCCGCGTCATGAAGAAGATCGAGAGGAACTTCGCGCTCTTGCAGGCGGACATCGAAAAGAATGGCGAGCAGCCCGGGCATTATCGCTATCTGGCAGATTGCTACATCGCTTTTCGCGACTGGAAGAAAGCGCTTTATTATGCCGTTTTGGCGCTCGATTCTCCAGCGACGGCTGTGGGCAGCGACAGCGATATGTATAAGACGGCGCTGTATGCGATGCGGGAATGCAAGATGGCAGCGGAAGATATGCTTGCTTTGGCGCAGAAGGCGATGGAAGATTTTCCCGACCTGCCGGATTTCTATGCAGAGCAGGGCATGATCCTCTCTTCGATGGGGAAGCTCAGAGCGGCTGCCGCATCGTTTGAACACGCTTTTTCTCTTGCAGGGCGTGAAACGGGCGCTGTATGGCAGGCATCGTGCTTTGCTGCGGTCGCCCCTGTCGCATGGCGTCGCCTGGGAGAGATTTATCTTGCACTCGGCGAGAGAGAAAAGGCGAAGGCGGCGCTTGCCGCCTCTTTGCGTCTGCATCCGTTCAGCGAGGAGACACTCGCTTCATGGCAGAGACTTTTTGGCGTGCCATGCGGCGAAACTTTGCGCGAGTTTTTCCCGCATACGGCGGAGGCTCTGTGCTATCTTGCACGCTGGGCGATGTCTGCCGGAGAGGCGAAACTTGCCGCTGATGCGGCGGCGGAGCTGACGGCGCTCTTCGGCGAGCGCCTGCCTGAAGCGGATTGCCTTGTCGCCTGGCAGGCAGGGGACTGGCAGCGCATGGCGGGGGAGGCGATGAAGAACGTCGTGGGGACGATGCAAGAGCTGTTCTGCTTCCTCTTGCAGTCTGTGGCGCAGGGACATCCTCTGCGTGCGTATGCGGCGCAGATGCAGCCGCTTCTGCCGTCGATGCAGGAGATTTTGCATTGCTATGCGAAGGGAGAGCCGTTTGCTGCGGAGCTTTGGGATTCCTGTGCGGCGTTTTTGCCGATGCTCGTAAAGAGGCTGCCGCAGGATGCGCTGCTTCTTTATGTACGACTGCTTTCCGATATGACGCCGGAGAAGAAGCGTGAGGCGGCAGCCGTCCTTCTGGCGGAGGAGAAGTGGCAGGCGGCGTGCGTGCTTTTTGCGGAGATCCCGGCGGACTCAGCCGCAGCCGACGCTGCGTTCTGGCACGATGCGGGTGTCGCGCTTTATTGCGCGGGCGATGCTATGGCGGCGCGTGCAGCCTTTTCCCGTGCGCGGGAGATGGGCTCTCAGGCGAAGGATATTGCCGCTTATGAAGCGTGGATGAAGGAGGTCATGGCATGAAGCTTTCCGCTTGCGTGATCACAAAGAACGAGGAAGAGAATATCGGCACATGGCTCGCTTCGATGAAAAAGCTCGCTGACGAGATGATCGTCGTCGATACCGGCTCGACCGACCGCACCGTTGAACTGGCGAAGGCGGCGGGCGCACGCGTCTTTCACCATGCGTGGCAAAACGACTTTTCTGCTGCGAAGAACTGCGCCTTGGATAAGGCGCAGGGCGATTGGATCCTTTTCCTCGACGCCGACGAGTATTTCAGTCCGCAGACCATTGGCAAAGTGCGCCCGATGCTGGCGGAGGTGGAACGTAGCCCGAAGCCCCTCGTCGGTGTGATCTGCCGTCTCATCAACATCGACAAGGATCAGGGAAATCGTTTCACCGGCGCCATCTTCCAGCTGCGCATCTTCAAGAACAGCCCCGATCTTCGCTATGAAGGGAAGATTCATGAGCGGATTGTCGATAGGCGCAAGGCGCAGCACGAGATGTTTGCGACATCCGAGCTGGTGATTTTTCATACGGGTTATTCGCAGCATCTTATCCGCAAAAAGCTCGAACGCAACCTTGCGTTTCTGCGGCAAAGGGAAGCGGTCGAGGGGGAATCTGCCGACGATGCGCTGCATTACATGGACTGTTACTATGGCTTGGGGGATTTTGCCAAGGCGGCTGAATGCGCAAGAAGGGCGATGGCGAGCGGGATCGTCTACCTGGGACGCGAGGGCGCTGAATATTGGGGGCTTGTGCGTGCGCTGCTCGCGCAAAAGCGGCCGAAGGAAGAGATTTTGCCCGTATTGCAAGAGGCGATGGAAAAGTATCCGGATCTCGCGGAGTTCCCTATGGAATATGGGCTGTTGGCTTGGGAAGAGTGCGATTATTTGCTGGCGGAAAGGATGTTCCGCCGCGGTATGAAGCTCAAGGAGAAGGCGCCTGTCTCGCTTCGTGCGGATAATTCGCTGCAAATGCTTCCTTTTGTCTGCGCTGCGCTCGGAAAGATTGAGATGATGCAGGGGCGTCCTGCCGAGGCATTTGATCTTTTCCTGCGTGCGGTCAAAGAGTATCCTTATGATACGAATCTCTTTCTTGCGCTTTATGATGCGCTCGCGGGACAGGAGCCGACAGATGTCATTGCTCTTTTTGATACGCTCTATGATAAGGAGAAGGACGCGCCGTTCATCGTGGCGGCTCTTCGCGCACGCACGTTGACGCCTGTCCTGCTTTATTACGCGCGTTTTTTGCCGACCGGACAGCGCGATGAGGCGCTTCTCTATGCGGCGGCAGGGCGCATGGACGCAGCGGCGATGGAACTTTCGGCGCGGCTCAAGAGCTTTTCCGCCTTGCTTGCCGAGGCGAAGGGAGCCGAGGGCAGTCTGCCCGAGACGGACAGCGCTGCCATCCTTCTCAGCGACATGTATAAGAATCGTTGGCGCACGAAGGCGCTGCCGCGCGTCAGTATTCTGATTCCGACGTATAACCGCCCGCAGTTTTTTGAATTGGCTCTCCAGAGCGCTTTGCGGCAGAAGTATGAAAATCTTGAGATCATCGTCTGCGACAACAGTACGGATGAGGCGACGGAAGCCTTGATCGAGAAATATTTGGGCGATTCGCGCCTGCAATATCATCGAAACAGAGACGCAAAGACGAAGGAGGAGAACTTCGCGCCGTTTGAACATCTGGCGAGCGGTGAATATTTGCAGTGGCTGATGGACGATGACATTTTGCTCGACGGCAAGATCGAGCGGATGATGCAGGCGTTTCGCGAGAATCCTGCGGCGAAGCTCGTGACGTCGAGACGCGCCTTGATCGATGCCGAAGGACGTATGCAGCCGAATCCGTATGCGGCGTGCGTGCCTGAAAGCGAGGCGGATTATTCCGTATTTGCCGGCGAGATCGTCGGCAAGGAGACGCTGCTCGGCTGGCGCAATTTCCTCGGCGAGCCGTCGGCTGTGCTTTTTCGAAGGGATGATCTCAAGCACCATTACTGGAATGCGGAGAGCCGAGGCTACAAGACGATTTCTGACGTGGCGATGTGGTTGGAGCTGCTCGAAAAGGGCGACTGCATTTTCTTCCAGAAGCCCTTGAGCTGCTATCGCCGTCACGAAGGACAGGAAGGTCAGCAGGCGGGGGTCATCCTTTTGAGCCGTTTGGAATGGTTGAGAATCATTGAGGAGTATTATCGCCGCCGCGTATACCTCAAGACGGAGGAAGAGTATCGAAAGCCGCTCGAACTTCTGTACGGTGAATATCTGACGGAGCGCGACCGCTTCGACCGTGCGGCGGCGGGCGATTACTGGCAGGTGTACGAAGAGGCGATGCGCGGCGTGCGGCGCATGTTGGAGAAGATGAAGAAAAAGGAGCGGACGCATGGCAAGCGAAAAGGAAAAGGATAGGCTGCGCGAGAGAATCGGCGCACGCCTCGCTGTGCGCGATTTTGACGGCGCAATGGACGCCGTGTGCGAGCTGGCGAAAGATGCTGCGGCAGAGACGGAAGTGCTCGGCGCTGCCGCGAGCATCCATATCGAGGCTGGCGACTATGCGGGGGCGGAGCCGCTGGTCGCGTCGCTCCTGCAGAAGGAGCCGCAGTCGGTCTACGGTGCGTTCCTCTCGGCGCGGATTCTTTTCGCTCGGGGGCAGTTTCTTTCTGCGCGTGATGCGCTTCTCGCGCTGCTGCAGCGCGAGGGCGCACTTGCGCCTGCCTATGCCGAGAAGGTCTGCAATCTGCTCGGGCAGACGGCGCGGGTCTTGGGGCTGGCGGAGGAAGCGGCGGCTGCGTACGAAAAAGCGGCTGCCGCCGCAGAAGATCCCGCCAGCCGTGCGACGGCATGGAGCAACGTCCTCTTCGGACTGCATTTCCTGCGTGTACCGCCCGAAGAAGCGTACCGCGCACACTGTGCCTATGGAGAAATATTCCGCGACGTGCAGCCGTTCATCCATCGCCGCCTGCAAAAGCGGCGCAAGATTCGCATCGGCTACATTTCCCCCGATTTGCGCCGCCACGTCGTCCTGCGTTTTGCTGAGGCGCTTTTCACGAAGTACGATGCGAAGCGCTTCGAGGTTTACTGCTATCAGAACGGTCCTGAGGACGAGGAAAGCCGCCGCATCATGCATCTCGTGGATGTCTGGCGCAATATCTCGCCGCTCTCGGCCTTGGATGCAGCGCGGCGCATCTATGCGGACGGCATTGACGTTCTCGTAGATCTTGCGGGACATACGCGCGGCACGGCGCTTCCCGTGCTGGCGTACCGCCCCGCTCCCGTGCAGATGTCGGGCATCGGCTATTTCGCGACGACGGGGCTTTCTGCCGTCGATTACATGATCGGCGATGTGTGGCTTGATGGAGCGCCGGCAGGCATGAGGAACGCGCCGTTTTTCACGGAGAAACTGCTTGCCCTTTTGCATACGCACCTTTGCTATACGCCAGCGGCAGATGCACCGCTGCCGGGCGCTTTGCCGTGCCTTGCGCACGGCTTCGTGACGTTTGGCAGCTTCAACGCTTTTGCCAAGGCGTCCGACGAGGCGCTTCGGGCATGGGCGCAGATTCTCGAAGCCGTGCCTGCGTCGCGGCTGCTCTTAAAGTCCGCCGCTTTTTCGAGCGAAGAGGGGTGCGCCGCTGCGCTTGCACGTCTGCAAGCGGCGGGCGTCGATGCTGCGCGCGTCGAGCTGCGCCCCGATACACGCGAATATCTGCATGAGTACCATGACGTCGATATAGCGCTCGACTCTTTTCCATACCCCGGCGGCGGCACGACATTCGATGCGCTTTATATGGGCGTGCCTGTCGTCACGCTGCGCGGCGATTCGCACGGTTCGCGCTTCGGCTACAGCATTCTCGCCAATCTGGGGCTTCAGGACCTGGCGGCGCGGGATGTGGCGGAGTATGTGGAGAAAGCGGCGGCGCTTGCGCAGGATACGGAGCTGCTCGCCGCGCTGCATAAGAATCTTCGGTCGATGATGGAAGCATCTCCTTTGATGGACGCCGCTTCTTATACGGCTGCGCTCGAAGCCGGCTACGAAGCTGCGCTTGCTGCGTCTGATGCGGCGGATTCTGCGCTCTCGCCGGAGGCGTGCGTGCGGCTTTCCATCGCGCTCAAACAGTTTTTTGCTGCGGGGGATTTGCGGCAGGCGCTTGCTGCATCCGATGCGCTCCTCGCCGCAGGCAAGGCGACGCGCGAGGTATGGCGGCTTGCGGCGGGGCTTTACATTGATGCTGAGGAAGGAGAAAACGCCGAGCGGGCGGCGCAGCTCTATCTTGCCGAGCGGGAAGATGGTTTCGGGCTGCTTTTGCATGCACGCGCCGTATTTTTGCTTGGACGCTGGTGCGAGGCGCTCGATGATGCGCAGCGTGCGCTCTCGCTCGGTTCTCTGGCAAACAGCGAGCGCACGCTCGCGTACAATCTCATCGCACGCATTCGACGCAGCATCGGCGAGGTAGAGGAGGCTCTGCGTGCGGAGAAAGCGTCGTTCGACATTGCAGAGACGCAGGCAGACAGGGCGTCTGCTTGGAGCAACTACTTATTTGCCCTGCACTACGTCGAGCGCGAGCCGCGCTTCATGCTCGATGCGGCGCACCGCTATGGCAGGCTGTTTGCCGATGTGCCGCCGATCAGGCATACGCGCAGTCGGCGCGAAAAGATTCGCGTCGGCTACATTTCTCCCGATTTTTGCTTTCATATCGTCGCACTTTTCAGCTTTGCCTTTTTCACGCACTTCGATCGGGAACGATTTGAGGTCTATGGCTACTCGCTGTCGGGGGAGAATGCGATGGCGGCAGAGCTTTCCTCTCATGCGTCGGCTTGGCGCTATGTGGGCGGCCGGACGGCGGCGGAGATCGCGGAAAAGATTCGCGCCGATGCGATCGACATCCTCTTTGATCTTTCGGGACACAGTGCGAACAATGCGCTTCCCGTACTCGCGCTGCGTCCTGCGCCCGTGCAGATCTCGGGCATCGGCTACTTCGATACGACGGGGCTTTCGACGGTCGATTATTTCCTGACGGACGTGCATACCGACCCGCATGGAAAAAACGACGACTGCTTCACGGAGAAGCTTCTTCGCCTGCCCGAAAGTCATCTCTGCTACCGTGCGAGCCGTGCGGGCGAGCGATCTAAGATCGCGCCGCTGCCGGCGAAAGAGAAGGGCTTCATCACCTTCGGCAGCTTCAACAATTTCGCGAAGGTCACGGATCGGATGCTGCGCCTTTGGGCGAAGATTCTTTCTGCCGTGCCGCGTGCGCACCTCTTTCTCAAGACGGCGGTGTTCGATGCGGCGGACGGCAGGGATGCGGCGCTTCGCCGCTTGACGGCGGCAGGCATTGACCTATCGCGCGTCAAGACGGAAGGCCATACTGCCGAATATCTCGCCGCCTACGGCGATGTGGACGTCGCGCTCGACACCTACCCGTATCCCGGCGGCGGCACGACCTGCGACGCGCTCTATATGGGCGTGCCCGTCGTCACGCGCACGGGTACGAGACACGGCGCACGCTTCGGTGCGAGTATTTTGACGAATATCGGTCTTGCCGACATCTGCTGTGCGCATACGGATGAGGAATATGTCGAGAAGGCGTGTGCGCTTGCCGCCGATACGGCAAGGCTCGCCGTCCTGCGCCGCACGCTGCGCACGCGCATGGAAGCCTCGCCCTTGATGGATGCGGCGCGTTATATGGTGCAGATAGAAGCGGCATACGAAAAGATCTGGGCGCATTGGCTGGGCGAGGACAGCCGGAAGATGCGCAGAAAGCTCGTGCCAAAGCTGCAAAAGGAAGCGGACGAAGCCTTTGCCGCCCGCGATTGGCGGCGCTTTCTTGCCGCAGCTGATCGGCTGGCGGCGCTTGACGCCGCTTCTAAACGTCTTTTTATGAGCATGGGATTTGCGGCGCTCCAACGGCAGGAAAGTGCGCGTGCGCGTCTTTATCTCGAAAAGGCGCAGGAAAAGGCGCAGGAAGAAATGCCCGAGATCCTGCATCTTCTTGCCGAAGCGCAAAAAACAGCGGGCGACCATAAGGCGGCGCTTGCGAGTGTAAAGAAGGCACAGGCGCGGACGGAAGAGACGGAAGAGACGCGCCCCTTCCGGCATCGTCTCGTACTGGCAGAGGCACATGCGGCCTACATGCTCGGCGACGCCGACGGAGCTGCCGAAGCCTACCGCAAAGCCGCCGATCTTGCGACCGACCTTCGTTTGCGCAGCGAAGCGTACAGCTCGTATCTGCTTGCGCTGCACAGTACGGAGATCGGGCAGGAGGAGCTTTTCGCCGCGCATCGAGGCTATGAAAAGCTCCTCGCGGAGATCGAGCCGCTTGCCGCACGCGCATGGAAAAGGCACGGCAAGATTCGCGTCGGCTATCTGTCGCCCGATTTTCGCCGACATGTCATGTTCTCTTTCATCTACGGGCTTTTTGTGCGCTTTGACCGCGCACGGTTCGATGTCTACGCCTATTCGCTGAACGAGACGGCGGACGGTTTCACGGAAGCGCTGAAAGAGCAGGCGACGGTTTGGCGTGAGGCAGCAGGGCTGTCTTATGCGGAGATTGCTGCGAAAATTCGTGCCGATGAGATCGACATTCTTGTAGACCTTGCAGGTCACAGCGCGGGCGGCGCTTTGCCCGTGCTCGCCTATCGCCCCGCGCCCGTGCAGGTCTCGGGTCTTGGCTACGTCAATACGACGGGGCTTTCAGCGGTCGATTATTTTCTGACGGACGATATCGTTGATCCGCCGGGAAGCCACGACGGCTTTTTCATAGAAGAGCCGGTGCATCTGACGAGCCAGTTTCTTTACACGGCGCAGAGCGACGTGCCGAAGCCGGCGGGCGCACCGTGCAGAGAGAAGGGATATATCGTTTTCGGCGTATTCAACCACTGGTACAAGGTCACGGAGGAAATGCTCTTCTGCTGGCGTGAAATCATGGCGCGTGTGCCGAAGAGCCGGCTGCTCGTCAAGTGTCAGGAGCTTTTTGCACCTGCGATGCAAGAAGAGGTGCTGCGCCGTATGGCGAAGGCGAAGATCGACGTCGCACGCGTCGATTTGGAGCCTGCGACGAGCGACTACATGGAGCGCTACGCATCGGTTGACATCGCGCTCGACACCTATCCGTATCCGGGCGGCGGCACGACATGCGACGCGCTCTATATGGGCGTGCCTGTCATCACGCGCTTCGGCAGACGGCGCGGCTCACGCTTCGGGCTGTCGCTTTTGAAGAACATCGGACTCTCTGAGCTTGCTGCTGCCGATGGGACGGCGTACATCGAGAAAGCGGCGGCGCTCGCTAAGGATAGGGAGCTTTTGGACGAACTGCACAAGACGCTTCGCGCACGTTTTGCCGCGTCGCCCGTCATGCAGGCGACGCGCTACATGGAAGAATTGGAGCGTTTTTACTGCATGGCGATGGAACGAAGAGAGGAGGAAGAAAGACGCAGATGAAAGATTTTTCGAAGATCACGGAGGAGCTTGCCGTCTTGCAGAATGAAGCGAGATGGGATGAGGGAGCGGAGCGCATCGAATACTTGCTGCAAAGGCGCGGGGCAGAACTTGATCGTGGGGAGAAGAGCTTCCTCTGCGGCAGGCTCGGCTACTTCCTGCACTTCGTCGGGCGCATCGAGGAAGCTGCCGCTTCCTATCTGGAAGCGGTCGTGTCCGCGCCTTACCTCGCGCAGCAGAGGAAGCTCTACAGTGATTACCTCATGCTCTGCCACTATCTGCCGCAGGTGAGCGATGAGGAGCTGGCAGAAGCGCACTTTGCCTACAGCCGATTTTTCCGTCCCGAGGAAGAGCTGCCCCATGAGCGCGAGCGACACCGCCGCCACGAAAAGATTCGCGTCGGGTACCTCTCATCGAACTTCAAGACGCATGTCATGAGCTGTTTTATGATGCAGCTTCTCGCACTCGCTGACCGTGAACGCTTTGAAGTCTACTGCTACGATCTCGGCGGCGTGTTCGATGCAGCGGCGGAGCAGATGCAGTCCTTCGGCAATATTTGGTGCAATCTGGCGCTTTCGGAGGCGAAGGAACGTGCTTCGAAAATCGCTGAAGACGAGATCGATATCCTCTTTGATCTCAGCGGTCATACGGACGGCGGGCATGGCTTGGCGACGCTCGGCTATAAGGCGGCGCCCGTGCAGGTCTCGGGGTTGGGTTACATGAGCACATCGGGGCTCAAGGCGGTCGATTATTACTTGTCGGACATCTTTCTCGATCCGCAGGGAAGGGGCGATGCGCATTTTTCAGAAAAGCTCGTGCGCCTTTCACACTCGCATTTTTGCTACACGCCGTTCGAGGAAGTGTTCAAGAGTACGATTGATTGGCAGCCGCATGAACGGATCGTGTTCGGCTGCTTCAATAACTCCGCAAAGATTTCCGATGAGATGCTGCGCCTGTGGCTCTCCCTTCTTGCACGGGCGCCCGGCTCGCTCCTTCTGCTCAAGGCATGGAAGCCCGACGTCTTGAAGAAGCGGGCGGTTTCTCTCGGCTATCGTCCGGAACAGATCGAGGTGCGCCCCATGACGCGTGCGTACATTCATGAATATATGGACATGGATATAGCGCTCGATACCTTCCCCTACACGGGCGGCGGCACGACGTGTGAGGCGCTCTACATGGGCACGCCTGTCGTCACGCTTGCCGGCACGCGCCACGGCACGCGCTTCGGTCTGTCGCTTCTGGAAAACGTCGGTCTCGGCGAACTCGCGGCGGCGACGCCGGAAGAATACATCGAAAGAGCCGCCGCACTCGCCGCCGACCGCGAGCTGCTCGAAGCCCTGCACAAGAGCCTGCGCCCCATGATGCAGCGTTCGCCCGTCATGGACGGCAGGAGCTATGTGCGGGAAGTCGAGGCGATGTACGAGGATGTCTGGCTGGCTTGGCTGAATGCGTGAGAATCGTTTAAGCTGTTTCCGTGCTTTTTCGATATACGAACGTATGATATAATGAACGCAAAAGAAGTTTAGGAGGAATAGATCTTGTTAAATTGGAACCAGAAGATGCAGCAGGGACTGCCGATGTCGGCGGCTGAAATGAAGCGTGAGCTTGCTGTGCGGATGCAGGCGGAGAAGTACGGTGCGGCGCTCGGTGTTGTGGCGGCGATGATTCAGCAGGGCATACAGGACGCCGATGCTTTTTATGATGCAGCGTACAGCTACTTTATGACCAGAGACTATGAGCGTGCGATCGAATGGCTGGATAACACGCTGCGCTTGGCGCCGACGCATGTTAAGGCGCGCATCCTGCTCGCGCGCGTATGCCTCTTGGAAGGACGCACGACGGACGGGCTTGCCATCTTTGAGTTTGTTCTGAAAAACTATGAAGCGTCGCTGTCCGCTGAGGAGCGCTCGGATCTCCGTGAGGCGCTCGGCCGCTATCGCGCGGCGAAGGAAGATGAGATCCGTGCGGGCTATCCTGCCATCGCCCGCTTTTTGCAGATGGTTGGCGCCGGGATGGCGCAGCAGGATGCTTTTCGCCCCTTGGCTCCGCAAGTGCAGCGCGTTGCGTCGCAGCCTTTGCCGTCGGCGCAGTTTGCACAGCAGCCCGCGCCGTCCGGCGTCGCAGATGATGAGGCGCAGGCTCTGCGTTTGACGCAGGAGATTCTGGCAAAAGATGTCGCGCTTGTGGAGAAGGTGCGTCTTTTCAATTCCTTCGCGGGCGGCTTCTATCTGGCAGGGTCGTTCCCTGCAGCAAAGCATTTGCTGAAGCAGGCGCTCACTCTCGATGCGCATGATGAGATGACGCTGCGCAATGTAGGATATACGCTCGCAGCTCTCGGTGAGCGCGATGCGGCTCTTTCGCTTGCCGCGCAGATGAAGACGCCCGACTTCGGACTTTTGTCGATGATACGCGGCTGAAGTTGCTGCTTCTGCGAAGGCGGTGCGCTTCCCGATGCTTTTCGAATGGCAATGGCGACGATTTCTTTGCGCTTCTGAAAAAGCCGGGCGAGGGAGATGCCCGGCTTTTTTGACGGCTGCGGCTGCCTTGGGGATTTCCATAAGCAGGCGGCAAAATCATTCATCGGAAGGCAGGAGAATGGTATGAACAAGATCATCGCGGTATCTTTGGTCGCGGACAGCGCTGACATCGTCGAGAGCTTCGTGCGCCATACCTTGACGTATGCGGACGAGATGCTTGTGGTCGATCATGCGACGGGCGACGGTACGGCGGACATCCTGCACGCACTTGCAGCGGAGGGGCTGCCCGTCGCCGTTGAGCGCTGCGAGACGGCGGAGCTTTGCCATGAGGAGATCATGACGAGACTGATGCACCGAGCCTTTGACGCACATGGCGCTGATATCGTCGTGCCGGTTGACGCCGATGAGTTTCTCGTCACGGAGGATGCAGCGAAGCCTTGCCGCGCGGTGCTTTCGCGGCTGCGTACGGATGTGACTTTCTACGCATGGCATTGGATGTATGAGCTGGAAGAGCCGGAAAAGGACGGCGGGACATTTCTGCTCGCGCGTCCTCTGCGCAGGAAGAAGCGGCACGAGCCGATACAGAAAGCGATCATTGGGCGAGACGCTGCGCGCGTCTATCCGCTTCTGGCGCAGGGTACGCATTATCTCTATCGTGTGGAAGGGGAAAAGCGCGTGCCTGCGCCCGCCTTGGAGATCAGCTTCCTGCACTTCGCGCATTTCCAATGGCGCGGCGCACTGCATACGGCGGTCAAGGCGCTGAACGGCTGGATCGGCAATGCGGCGAAGTATTCGCTGCATACGGCGCGCTGCAGCTACTGGAAGGAGCACTTTGATACGGTGTTTGCGGGCGGGACGCCGCCTGTTGCGCTGTCTGCCGAAGAGAGCGAGGCGGTGCAGGGCTTGATCCTGCCGAAAGCGCAGGCGGAGCTTCGCTATACGAAGGGCGCGGCGTTTTCTCCGCTGCAAAGCTTGATGCGGCTCTCCGAGCAGTTGGCGCAGGATTTCGCCGAAGAGCGCGTGCGTGCGCGGCGTAAGCTCGTGAGCATCATCGTGCCGTATTTCGGTGATTTTTCGCTTTGGCGGCGCGCGCTCGCAAACGCCGCAGCGCAGGTCTATCCGTATATGGAAATCATTGCGCTTGACTGCACGGGGGAGGCGGAGCGGCTGCAGGAAGCGATCGACGCGCTCTCTCAGCCGCATCGGATGGTTTCCGCCCTTTTCTCCGACTGGGGTGAGAGCCTTTCCCGAGCCGTGCATGGCGAATACGTCCAGTGGCTTTTGCCCGGCGACCATCTTTTTCCCGAGAAGATCATGCAGATGGTGACGACGCTGGAACTTGACGATGAGCTTGCTTTCGTGCTTGCCGATTCTGAGAAAGCGCTCGTTACGGAGGATGGCGCAGCCGAACGCTTCGTCTTTTTGATGCGGCAGCCGCGTTGTGTTGCAGCTGCAGGCGCATGGCATCGGGCTTTCGCGCTTTCGGAGGGGCGGTATCCCGAGGGCGGGCTTTCGGGCGCTCTGCTGCGCCGCCGCGTGCTCGACGCCTGTGCGTGGCTGGAGCCGGCGTTCTTTTGCGGGCGATTTTTTCCTCTGGCGGCGTTTGTTCTGCTCTTTCAAAAAGACGCGGATTTTCGAGCGGGCGTCTTTGAAACTCCTCTGCTCGCGCATGAAAGAGCGGACGAGGGGGAAGCCCTCTGGCATCCGGCAGAGTGGGCGGCATTGCTTCTTTCGTGCGGCGCGGAGATTGCCGCGCACGATCTTTCGAAAGCAAGGGCGGCTTTGGCGGTGCGGGCGCGGCAAATTTTCTCGCGCGGAAATGTTCGTGCGCGGGCAGATTTTGCGCGTGCGCACTGCGTGTTTGAGGAACTTTTCGCGGCGCTTTCCGAGGAAAGCGCAGACAAAGAAAGAAGGCTGGAATCATGCCCAAGGCACCGTATATCGCCGAGCGCGCCATCGTCCTCGCCGCAGGGCGCGGCGAACGGCTGCGCCCATTGACGGATGAGACGCCGAAGCCCCTGGCATGTGTCGGCGAGCGGCGCATTATCGACACGCTGCTTACGGCTCTTCAAGCGGCGGGAATTCCCGAGATCTATGTCGTGCGCGGCTACTTGGGCGAAAAGCTCGATGTACTCAAGGAGAGCTATCCGCAGATCCGCTTCATCGACAATCCGCACTGGCATGAGGCGAACAATATCTCGTCGCTGATCGTCGCCGGCGATCTCGTGGAGAATGCTTTCATCATCGAAGGCGATCTCTATTTGCAGAATCCGGCGCTTCTTTGCCGCGAGCAGCAGGCGACGAACTATCTGGCGATTCCCGTCGCGAAGACGGATGACTGGTGCTTCTTTCCGGACGAGGCGGGCGTCATCCGGCGCATGGCGGTCGGCGGCGCGAACTGCTGGAAGATGGTTGGCATATCGTACTGGACGCCGGAGGACGGCAGGAAGCTCCGAGCATCGCTCAAGCGGCTTTACGAAACGCCGGGCGGTCGGGCGCGCTACTGGGACGAGGCGGCTCTTTCCGCAGATATTGGCGATTTTTGCGTGTATGTGCGTGCGTGCTGTGAGGACGACGTGCAAGAGATTGATACCTTGGCGGAATTGGCTGCACTGAGACGCACCGTGGAGGAGAAGGGAAAGTTATGAAAGAAAAGATTGCTTACGCCTGCTTTTGCACCGACGTGATTCATGAGGGGCACAGGAGAATTCTGCGTGAAGCGAAGAAGCACGGTACCGTCGTCGCCGGCGTGCTGTCCGATCGTGAGATGGTGCGCTACAATCGCTTTCCGTCCATAGGGCTTGCGGAGCGCATCGCGCTTTTGGAAGCCGAGCCGGAAGTCGAACGTGTCATCGTACAGGACGCCATCATGTATGACGGCGTCATTGCATCGCTCAAGCCCGATTTCGTCGTGCATGGCGATAACTGGCGCGGTGGTCCGATGTCGTCGATTCGCAGGAATGTGCTGGAAAATCTCGAAAAAATGGGCGGTGAGCTCATCGAGGTTCCCTATACATGGAATCCTGCCGTCAAGAAGATCGACGAGCGCATGAAGGAACGGCTCGTCATGCCGGAGTTCCGTCGCCGCCGCCTGCGCCGCCTCTTGGAGATCGTGCCGATCGTCAAGACCATCGAGGTGCATGACGGGCTGACGGGGCTGTTGGCGGAAAAGACCGTCGTCGAGCATGCGGGCGGCTTGGATCAGTTCGATGCACTTTGGATATCAAGTCTCTGCGACTCAACGGCGAAGGGCAAGCCCGACATTGAGCTTGTCGATATGTCGTCGCGCATCCGCACGATCGACGATGTCATGGACGTGACGACGAAGCCCATCATCCTCGACGCCGACACGGGCGGTCTTACCGAGCATTTCGTCTACCACGTTCATACGCTGGAGCGCATGGGGGTCTCCGCTGTGATTTTGGAAGACAAGATCGGGCTGAAGAAGAACTCGCTTTTCGGTACGGAAGTCGAGCAGCAGCAGGACACGATCGAGCATTTTTCGGCGAAGATCCGAGCGGGCAAGGATGCACAGCGCACCGATGACTTCATGATCATCGCGCGTATTGAGAGCCTGATTCTTGAAAAGGGTCTGGCGGATGCTTTGGAACGTGCCGCCGCTTATGTGGCGGCGGGTGCGGACGGCATCATGATCCACTCGCGCAGAAAGGAGCCGGATGAAGTCTTTGCCTTTGCCGATGCGTTCTGCAAAGAATATGCACATGTGCCGCTCGTCGCTGTGCCGACGTCCTACAGCGCTGTGACGGAGGCGGAGCTTGCAGCGCACGGCGTGAACATTGTCATCTACGCGAACCAACTGACGCGCAGCGCATTTCCGGCGATGGAGCGCACGGCGACGTCCATCTTGAAGCATCATCGCTCGCTCGAAGCGGACGCAGACCTCATGCCGTTCAAGGACATCATTCGCTTGATTGACGACGTTTGATTTGGCATGGGAGCCGTCTTGACAGAAAGCGAAAAAAAGAAAAGAAAAGGGGCAGTTCATGCAGGAGCAGGAAAATAAGATTTGGGATACGCGCGAGGAGGACGCGCTCTGCCTTTGGCTCAGAGATGCGGTACGCGCCGGCGCCTATACAGAGGAATACTGCACGAAGCTTGAAGCCTATGAGAAAGCAACAAAGAACAAGGCTGCCGTCTTTTACTTTACGGCGCGTCTTGCTTTCGCGCTTGGCGAGACGGAAGAAGCGTACCGTCTCGCACATGAGGCGTACAAGAGGCGAAAGCTCAGCCATAAGATCTGGCAGATCCTGTTCGAGATCGACGATGCGCTCGGGCTTGATGAAGAAGCGATCTTTTTTAAGGCGCTTTGTCAAAAGAATATGCGCCTTGATGCGTCGATTCCGATCTTTTCCGATACGCGCTGGCAAGATGCGTTTTTTCGCGGTATGCTTCAGGTGCAGGCGCCGCCCTTTCGCTTCGATATTGTGAAAGCGGAGGACGGTGCGCCCGATCTGCTCTTGATGCCGTCTCTGGGACAGTTCCTTCTGAGCGAGACGGATGAGACGGCGCCCTATCGCTATTACTGTGCCGCCTACAATACGGTGGACTTCTTCAATGTACGCGCCGATGCACTCGATGCGATGAAGCGCGGCGGTTCTGCGACGCTGGATGATTACAGCGGCGCGATGTTCGACCTCGTGAAGGCGCAGCGCGTGGACGGCTCGGTGGAGGTGGACGGCGCATGTGTCGTCCCTGTGGCGGCGACGGAGAAGGAGCAGACGCTTGCGCTTTCGGACGGTGCAGCGACGGGGCGCATATTTCTCGGACGCGCGGAGTTCCGTTTCCTGCGCTTTGATCAGCGGACAAAGATTTCTTCGGCGAAGCCTTTCATCTTCGGTGCGCCGATTCCTCTGGGGCATAGCCCGAGACGCAAAAAGCTCGTCTTGAATCTCCTCTTGGACGGTCTTTCGTGGCAGGCGATGAAGGCGCGCGGTTTTCGTCATATACCGAATCTCATGCGCTTCTTTTCCGAAGGTATCATCTTCAACAACAATTATTCCGTGCCGGAATATACCTTTGTCTCCCTTGGCACGATTGAGACGGGCATGATGATGCACCGCTCTCAGGTCGTATGGGACAAGCCGATGTTCGAGATCGACAAGGACATAAGGACATTGTCTGAGCAGATGAAGGATCTCGGCTATTACTGCGTCAACGTCATGGGCGACGGGCGCGGCGTCTACGACGGCGTGACGCGCGGCTTCGATCGCCTCATCATCAACCCGTACCTGGCGGATCCCGCCTACGAGGGTGTGGAGCGGGCGATTGCGCATTTGGAGGCGTTCGCCGAGTGTGACAACTACGTTTGGCTGCATACCTGCGATCCGCACCAGATGACGAGCATGAACGTGCCGCTCTCGCTTAAGTCGCAGGTGCGGCTGCCGTGGCAGATGCAGGGATTCATCGAGGACGGTGACGGCGTATCTGTGCGGCTTCCCAAGAACGACGTGTATCTCTATGACAATCCGAGCCACATTGAAGCGATGGATCGTGCGCTCGGCGAGCTCTTTCGCTATATCGAAGAGCACTATGCGCCCGATGAATACATCGTTCATGCGTACTCCGACCACGGCAGTCCTGCGTATACGGACGATCCGTGGTACTTTTCGGAGGAGCAGTGCGGCGCGGCACTCATGGTGCGGGGCGCGGGCGTGCCGCGGCTGGGGCTGGTCGAGGAGCTTACGAGCTGCCTCGACATTTATCCTATCATGGAGAAAACCGTCGGCTTTTCTGCGCCTGCGGGGCAGCTCGACGGGACTTTGCCGTGCGCCTTGGGCGGCAGAGGCCGACGCTATTGCATCAGCAACTCGATCTATCCTGAGCAGACGTATAAGCTCAGCATACGAACGGCAGAATATGAGTTCCGCTTGGAAACGGCGCGGCCGACGCATCACGACGGCACGGTGGATATGAGTCAGTTTACGGCGCAGATCTATACGCGCGATGCGATGCACCGCGAAGTTTTTGACGCCGCGCTCATGGAAGATTTCCTGCGCCTTGCGCGTGAGCATACGGCGTCGTTTCATGAGAAGTGGGAGGAGGACGGCGAATGCTAGAGAGCCGAGCGGAGAGACTGTATCAAGCGAAGAGTGAAGCCGGACGGTCTTTTTTTACGGCGTTGCTTCAGCGAAGCGCAGACGGTCATTATGACGACACCTACCTTGCCTTGCTGCAAGAATATCGGCGGCTTTTTCCCGCTTCGGAAAATGTTCTGATCTTCTATGCACGCTATGCGCTGGCGCATGACGATGTACAGGCGGCGCTCGCTGCCGCGCAGGCGGCGTATGCCAAGAAGAAGTACCATTACGAGATATGGATGCTTCTCATAGAATGCTATCGGCGGCTCGGTGATACGCGCAGTCTCTTGATCTTCGAGGGCATCGCGAGCCGCGTTTACCGCACGCCGATCGAGGTGCCGCTTGCGCGGGAAACGCTCGAAGATTCCCTCGCGCTATTATCCGTTGCGATGGGGGTGCCCACCCATGCGCCCTATACGATCGGACGCGCACGCATGGGCGAAAACGGTTTGCAGGCATTGCCCGGCGCGTTTGTCGGGGAATTTTTGCCCACGCTCAGAGAAGCGCATGAGGAGTATCGCTATTGGAGCGGCATCTTTGTCGACATGACGACGCTCGATTCGAAAGCGGCGCTCTTCGAGGCATTGAATCGTGATCCCGCGCTTGTCGCCGCAGCGGAAGAGATCGTTTTCGACGTCGTGAAAAAGAAGCAGGTGACTGGGGCGGCGACGCTGGATGTTCGTGCGGATGCAGCCGATCTTGGCGGCGCACACGATGTCGTCGTGTCTTTGGCGGGAACCGAAGCGGGGCAGGAGATCTTCTTCAAGAGCGATTCTCTCGGGGAAGAATCCACGCATCTCGGCAAATGGGTCTGCAGCTTTTTCCGCTTGAGCGAACGGACGGAGCTGAGGTCGTCGGCGCCTTTTCTGATGGGAGAGCCGATTCGTTTGGTACACAGCCCCAAGCGCAGGAAGCTCTTCCTGCACATCCTCGTCGACGCTCTTTGCTGGCCCGCGATGAAGCAATGCGATTTCACACGGATGCCGAACCTCATGCGCTTTTTTTCCAAGGGTCTGATCTTCAACGATACCTTCTCGATTGCAGAGTATACATATCCTTCGTTGGCGACGATTGATACGGGATTGTATCCGCATCACTCGCAGACCTTCAACTCCACTTGTATGGGAGAGATTGCGCCGACCATCCTGACGCTTTCCGAGCAGATGAAGCGCCTCGGCTACTATTGCGTGAATGTCTGGGGGGATTCGAGCGGCGTCTACAACGGTGTGACGCGCGGCTATGATCGCTTGATTTCCAAGCCCAGCGGCGACGGGCTTCACGCATATCGCGGCGTCCAATATGCGCTGTCTCAGATGCGCGCGTTTGCCGCGTGCGATCAGTTCATCTTCCTCCATGTGGCGGACACGCATCCGAGCACGACTGCGAAGTGGCAGGCGCCGCTTGAGACGCAGGTCTTGCTGGATCTCCCCGCCCGGCTGGACGATACGGACGATGATACGCCGAGCGTTGACCGCGTGAATTCGAGGTTTCATCAGGAAGCTGTCATCGAAGGTATGCGGCGCGTTGACCGCAGCTTGGGCGAGCTTTTTTCTTATATCGAAGCCAATTATGCAGAAGATGAGTATGTCGTGCAGCTTTATTCCGATCACGGGGCGGCAGTTTTCGGCAATACGATTGACTATGTCAGTGAAGTCTTGACCGGCACTGCATGGATGCTGCGCGGCGCGGGCGTGCCGCAGCTGGGGTTTGTCGAGGAGCTGACGAGTGTGCTCGACATCTACCCGACGACGGCGCGTCTTGCGGGCTTTGCGCCGCCTGCCGATCTCGACGGCAGTCTGCCCCGAGCCTTTGGGGGCGCAGGGCGCGATCATGCGCTGTCCTATACGCTTTTCCCGGGGAAGCCGTTCAACATGGCGATCCGTACAAAGACGCATGAGTTCTACTTTGGCTCCGATGAGATCGTCGATGAGGACGGCTCGATGGATCTCAGGCAGCCGCGTCAGCAGCTTTTCCTGCGCGGCGAGAAGCGGCGGGAGATTCATGACGAAGCGCTGCGGCAGGAGTTTCTTGCGCTGGCGCGTACATATACGGCGTCGCTTGATTCACGCGGCGAGATTTGGCCCGAGAAGAGAGCGCGGCGAGCCGCATGGTTTCCCGATGCGCGGAAAGGATGAGAGGCGTGAATGCAAAGGTCGAAAGCATGATGTCCGGCGAAGAAGCGGCGTATCAGGAAAATGCCGATCGCGGCTGCGCTATTTTCCATGCCTTGCAGGAAAAGAGTGCGCACGGCATCTATGACGACGCATTTCTCGCCGCTCTCGTCGATTATCAGGCGCTTTTTCCTGCATCTGAGAACTTTGACATCTTTTATGCGCAGTATGCTCTTGCCCATGACAGCGTGACGGTGGCGCTTGAAGCGGCGGAACGCGCTTATGAGAAGAAGAAGTGCAGCTACGAGGTCTGGAAGCTGCTCATCGAGTGCTATAAGCGTCTCGGCGATAAGCGAAAGCTCTTGATGATCGAGGGCGTCGCGAGCCGTGTTTATCGCGTGCCCGTCGATGTGCCGATGGAAAGGGCGGAGCTGCAAGACGCTTTGGCGCTCCTGTCGCTTGCTATGGGCTTGCCGAATCTTGCGCCCTATGTGCTTGGGCGCGCGCGGCTCGGCGCGGGCGGCGTCGAAGCGCCGCCGGGCGTGTTTCTCGGCGAATTTTTGCCGAGCTTCGCGGAGCCTGCGGACGGTTGGCGCTATTGGAGCGGCGTATTCGTTGATCGGGGGAAGCTGCACGCGAAGGCGATGCTCTTGGAGCGGATCAAAGAGACGGCGGAGTTCCCCTTGGCGGAGGATGATTCCTTCGTCTTTGACATCCTGCGGGCGCGGGAGCTTCGCGGCTCCTTTGTCATCGAGCCGGCGGAGTTTGCGGCTGCGTCGGACGCGGCGGCGAAAGTGTCGGAGATCGTCGTGCCTTTGGCGGGAACCGTGCCGAAGCAGAAGGTCGTATTTCAGAGCCGTTCCGTCGGAAAGGACAGCGCGACGCTCGGCAAGTGGGTCACGAGCTTCTTTCGCTTGAACGAGCGCACGGAGATTGCTTCGGATGCGCCGTTTATCTTGGGCAAGCCGATACGCCTTGGGCACAGTCCCAAGCGCAAAAAGCTCGTTCTGCACATCCTCATCGACGCCCTTTGCTGGCCCGAGATGAAGCGCCGCGATTTCGAGCCGATGCCGAACCTCATGCGCTTTTTTTCCAAGGGCGTCATCTTCAACAATCATTACTCGGTGGCGGAGTACACCTTTCCGTCGCTGGCGACGATCGAGACGGGCGTCTATGCGCACCGCTCGCAGGTGTTCAATCCGACCTGCATGGCAGAGCTTTCGCCGCAGTATATCACGCTTGCAGAGCAGATGGCGCATCTCGGCTATTACTGTGTGAACACTATGGGCGATGCGACGGGCGTTTATCCGCAGGTGACACGCGGCTACGAAAGGCTCTTGATCGTGCATGGCGACGCCGGCTTGGCTTATCAGGGCGCAGAAAGAACCGTGCAGACGATGCGGGCGTTTTCCGAATGCGATCCCTTCATCTTTTTGCATCTGATGGACGCTCATCCGGGATCTGCGGCAGACTTCCAGCTGCCTTTCGCCGCGCAGGTGGGGCTTCCTCTCGCCGAGCGGCTTGCGGGCGCGGCAGAGGGCGTTGCCAGCGTCAATCTGCCGCATGTGCCGATCTATACGGAAGCTGTATTGGAACACATGCGTTCCATTGATCGCAGTCTCGGCGCCGTGTTCGATTACATCGAAGCGAATTATGCGGAGGATGAGTATATCGTGCAGGTGTATTCGGATCACGGCGTCTCCGTATTCAGCGACGACCTCGACTATATCGGCGAGAATCAGACGGGGGCGGCATGGCTGCTGCGCGGTGCGGGTGTGCCGCAGCTTGGGCTTGTCGAGGAGCTGACGAGTGCGCTCGACATTTATCCGGCGGCGGCGCATCTCGTGGGCTTTGACGCGCCCGCGCATCTCGACGGCAATTTGCCGAAAGCTCTGGGCGGCAGGGAGCGCGAGTTCGTCGTCAGCAATTCGCTGTTCCCGGGACAGACATACAAGCTCGCCATTCGCACGAATACGCATGAGTTTCGCATGGAGTCGCGCGAGCCTGTCGATGAGGACGGCACGACGGATCTTCGAGAGCCGAAGGTACAGCAGCTCTTTTTGCGCGGCGGGGAGCGGCGGCTGGCGGAGGACGAAGCGCTTCAGAGGAAGTTCCTCGCTTTGGCGCGTGCGCATACAGTCGGCATAGATACGCGTGGGGAGATCTGGCGGGAGAAGCGTGCGCTGCGCCCCTTATGGTTCGGCGGCAAGGGGAAAGAGGGAGAGCTTTGACGAAAAGGGATATGCGGGAAATTTCTGCAGATGAAAGACGCTATCAAGAAGAGTGTGTACGAGGCGGCGAACTTTTTGCGGCGTTGTGGGAAAGAGATGTGCGCGGGGCGCACGATGATGCTTTTCTCGCGCTCCTCGTCGAGTATCGAGCGCTCTTTCCTGCGTCGGAGAACTTCGATATCTTCTATGCGCGCTATGCGCTTTCTCATGGGAATTTCGAGGTGGCGCTTGATACGCTCGAACAGGCGTATCGCAAGAAAAAATGCCACTACGAGATCTGGAAGAGCCTGATCGCGTGCTATAAGCATTTCGGCGATCTGCGCAGGCAGATCATCTTCGAAGGGATCGCGAGCCATATTTACCGCCTGCCGATTCATGTCGATTTGCCGCGCGAAGGCTTGCAGGAATATCTCGACCTTTTGTCTCTCGCGATGGGGGAGCCTATATATGCGCCGTTTGCAAAAAGTCGGGCGCGTATGGAGAATGATGCTCTGACGGATGAGATCGGCGTCTTTGCCGGCGAGTTTTTGCCGACCTTGGATGACGCGCAGGCGGATTACCGCTATTGGGTCGGCGCTTACATCGGGCGGGGCGGGCTGAACAACAAGGGGCTTTTGCTTGAGATGTGCAGGAAGGAGCCGCGTTTTTGCGCTATGGGCGGCGCAGACTTCGTTTTTGACGTCCTGCGTGCGTACCTTGTGCCGCAAAGCATCACGGTGGAAGAGGAAGGCGAAGTTTTCGTGCCGCTCGTCGGCACGGAGGCGAGCCAAGAGGTCTATTTCTCGGGGGAAGGTTTGGAAAAGGGCCGCGTATTTCTGGGCAAGTGGGCGACGAGCTTCTGCCGCATCCGTGAAAAGACGCAGATTTCATCTGCGCAGCCGTTCCTCGCGGGCAAGCCCATTCCTTTGGGGCACAGTCCGAAACGCAAAAAACTCGTGCTGCACATCCTCGCCGACGGTTTTTCATGGACGGCGATGAAGCGGCACGGCTACTCTTTGATGCCGAATCTCATGCGGTTCTTCCTCAAAGGGCTGATCTTCGACAATCATTTTTCGATTGCGGAGTATACATACCCCTCGATGGCGACGATCGAGACGGGCTGCCATCTCCATCGCATACAGTCCTTCAACGAGAACTGCATGAACACGCTTGACTGCCGCTATATCACGATCTCGGAGCAAATGAAGGATCTCGGTTACTATTGCTCGAATGTGATGGGAGACGGCAACGGCATCTACAACGGCGCGACGCGCGGACATGATCGTCTGATCGTCAACGCATGGGATCTGTCCGCCGCCGAAGGTGTGCGGCGGACGGTGGACAGTCTCAAGGCGTTTTCTGCCTGCGATCAGTTCATATTCCTGCACGTCATGGACATGCATCCGTGGCCTTCGCGCTCGGTGCAGATGCCGCTTCCCGTGCAGACGGGCGCGGCGCTTGCCGATGCCGTCGAAGGGGCGGACGCCGCTACGCCGAGCGTCTATTTGCCGCATGTGCCGCTCTTTGCGGCGGCGGCGCGTGAGAATATGGCGATGGTCGATGAGAGCCTTGGTATGCTTTTTTCGTATATCGAAGAGAATTATGGCGAGGACGAGTACATCGTACAGTTTTACTCCGACCACGGCTCCGCCGTGCTCGTCGATGCACCGCTGTATCTCATGGGTGCGGCGCAGACGGGGGCGGCATGGCTGCTGCGCGGTGCGGGTGTGCCGCAGCTTGGGCTTGTCGAGGAGCTGACGAGTGCGCTCGACATCTATCCGGCGACGGCAAGTCTTGCGGGTTTTGCCGCTCCCGCGCATCTCGACGGCAATTTGCCGAAAGCTCTGGGCGGCAGGGAGCGCGATCATGTCATCAGCAATTCGATCTTCCCCGGACAGACGTATAAACTCTGCATTCGCACGGCGGAGCATGAGTTTCGGCTCGAATCGCGAGAGGCGGTCGACGAGGACGGCGGCGTCGATCTGCGTGAGCCGAAGATGCAGATTTTCTCGCGCACGGACATGTCGCAGGAAGTGGAAGATGCGGCGCTTTTGGCGCATTTTTTGGCGATTGCGCGAGCGCATACGGCGTCGTTTGATACGCGCGGCGAGGTTTGGAAGGAAAAGCGTGCGCTGCGAAAGTCGTGGTACGGTCTGAGCGAATGAAAGGACGGAGCGTGCATGGATGAATAAGGAAAAGAGAGAGCAGGGACAAGAGATGCAGGAAACAGAGCCGCTGCACGTCATGCAGGATGCGAAGAAGATCGCCGTCATTGTCGCGCGTCAAGGCGCGGCTCTTCCCGCAGAACTTTTGATGTCGCTGCGCCTTTTAGAGCAGCCCGCAGGCTTCACGATGGAGCTTGTCGAGGTCGAGGGCAAGGCGGGCATGGCGGCGGCTTACGGGCAGGCGATGGAAGCGAGCGCGGCGAAGTATAAGGTCTATCTCGACGAGCGCGTGCGCATCTTGGAGCCGCGCCTTTTGGTGCGCATCATCGACCTCTTTGAAAAGCACGCCGATCTCGGCATCCTCGGCATCTCCGGCACGAAGCTTCTGCCGCCCGACGGCATCGCGTTTCACTCCACGCGGCGCATCGGCTCCCTGCGGCTTGCTGCGGAGGGGCGCACAGTATCCTGGGGCATGGTGCTCGGTGAAGCGGAGGACGTGCTCGCCGTCGACGGCTTCCTCATGGCGACGCAGACGGATGTGCCGTGGCGCGAGGATCTCTTCCGCGGGGCGGCATTCTTCGATGCTGCGCAGTGCTTGGAGTTTCGCCGCCGCGGGCTGCGTTCGGCTGTACTGCGGTGCGACGAGCCGCTCGTGGAGTTTCTGGGCGACAGTTTTCCTGCCGATGAGGCAGGAAGGCAGGCTTTCCTTGCAGAGTATGCGACGGAGGCGCTGCCGCTCGTGAGCATCCTCATTCCGACGCATGAGCGGCCGGAGCTTTTCCGCTGCGCACTTGAGAGCGCACGCGCGCAGACGTATCGCCACATCGAGATCATCGTCAGCGACAACAGCGGCGATGACCGCACGGCGGAGCTGATGAAGGAGTATGCGGCGGACGAGCGCATTCACTACACGCACGATGCAGGGCTTCCGCCTTTGAAGAACTGGCTGGCGCCGCTCGAAAGAGCACGCGGCGAATACTTCGCCTATCTCTTCGACGATGACCTCTATGCGCCCGAGAAGATCGAGCGCATGGCAGACGTGTTCAGTATGGAGGACGGCATCGCTTTCGTGACCTCGCACCGCCGCTCCATCGACGAGACAGGCGCCATCGTCGCCGACCCCGCCGTCGATCCCCTGCCTGTCGAAGAGACGTCGCGCATTCCGGGCGAGATGGCGATCAACGGACTCTTGGAAAAGCAGGCGAACTTTATCGGCGAGTTCACGACCGTGCTCTTGCCGCGTGCGGCAAAGGAGACGGTGCGTGAGGTCCTGAGCGAAGAGCCGCCGACGGCGCTGCTCGATGTCGAGTGCTGGATGCGGCTATTGAAGAAGGGAGATCTCATCTATATCGTCGACACGCTGAGTTACTTCCGCAAACATGCGGATCAGTCGAGCAACGACCCTGCCGTTCACATCGCGTGTGCGCGGGAATGGGCGAAGCTTCTGCGTGCGCGTGCGTCGGAGGAAAGCGGTATGCGGCGCAAGAAGTTGTTTGAGCAGGCGGAACTTATTGAGACGGTTCTGCGCGCCCGAGGGAGATGACGAGATGAAAGAAAGAGAAAAGAAAAGGCAGGAGCTTCACGATAAGATCATCGCACTCGTGCGTGAGTACGCGGACGAGTATCATAGACCCGCCCCGTGGCAGCGCGGCGGGCGCATTCCCTACGCCGGGCGCGTCTACGACCACGAGGAAATCGAAGCTCTGACGGACAGTGCTTTGGAGTTTTGGCTGACGGCGGGACGCTATGCCGCAGCGTTCGAGAAAGGGCTTGCCTCTTTCCTCGGCACGCGCCATGCGCTCGCGGTGAACTCGGGTTCTGCGGCGAATCTCCTCGCCTTTATGGCGTTGACCTCGCCGCTTCTGGGCGATCGCGCCGTGCGTCCGGGCGATGAGATCATCACGGTTGCGGCAGGTTTCCCGACGACGGTTGCGCCGATCTTGCAGTACGGCGCCGTTCCCGTCTTTGTCGATGTGACGATTCCGCAGTACAACATCGACGTCACGCGGCTTGAAGAAGCCCTGTCGCCCAAGACCCGCGCCGTCATGCTCGCGCATACGCTCGGCAACCCCTTTGACCTGCGGACAGTCAAGGATTTCTGTGAGCGGCACGGGCTGTGGCTCATCGAGGACAACTGCGACGCGCTCGGCTCTCGCTATGCGCTCGACGGCGAGCAGCGCTGTACGGGCACGATCGGCGACATCGGCACGTCGAGCTTTTACCCGCCGCACCACATGACGATGGGCGAGGGCGGCGCTGTCTACACGCGCGATCCGCTGCTTTTTCGCATCCTGCGTTCGCTGCGCGACTGGGGGCGCGACTGCGTATGCCCGCCGGGAGAGGACGGCTTCTGCGGTCATCGCTTCGACGGACAGTACGGCGAACTGCCGAAAGGCTATGACCACAAGTACGTTTACTCACACTTCGGCTACAACCTCAAGGTCACGGATATGCAGGCGGCAGTCGGCTGTGCGCAGCTCAAAAAGCTGCCATCCTTCATCGAAAAGCGGCGGCGCAACTTCGCGCATCTCAAAGCGGCGCTTTGCAGCGTCACAGATAAGCTGATCCTGCCCGAGCCGTGTCCGCACAGTGAACCGAGCTGGTTTGGCTTCCTTCTGACCTGCCGCGAGGGAGTCGAAAGAGAGCCGATCGTTCGCGCCTTGGAAGCGCATGGCATACAGACGCGGATGCTTTTCGCGGGCAACCTCGTCAAGCATCCGTGCTTTGATTCCCTGCGCGAAGCCCGAAGCGGCTACCGCATCGTCGGCGAGCTTACGGAGACCGACCGCATCATGAACGACACCTTCTGGCTCGGCGTCTACCCGGGCATGACGGAGGCGCAGCTCGACTATATGGCGGAGGTTCTGCAAGAAGCCGTGAAGATGTAAGAGGAGGGCGCTTTATGGAGAACATTCTCGCAGCGTTTCGTACCTTCGGCGCATCCCTTTTTATGCAGGCGCCGTTTCCGGCGCAGGAATTTATGCAAGTGATGGAGCCTGCTTTTGCGGAGGCCGGATATCGCACGCCGCGCACCGTTGGCGAGAAAACAGAAATTCTTGTCATCATGGATGCAGGAGTCGGCGATTTCATCTGCTTTTCCGGCGTTTTGCGAGAAATTCGCCGTCTCTATCCGCAGGCGGCTGTCACCCTCGTCATCTTCCCGCCCGCCTTTAAGCTCGCCGAACAGTGTCCGTACATCGACTTCCTGCTCGGCAACGAACATTTGCCCGTGCTGCGCCCTCTGCCGGAGCTTTTTTCGGCGCATACCGACTATGCGGCGGAGCACCTCCTGCGGCAGCGCTTCGACCTCGCCTTTGTATTCGGTCATTATCCGAGCGCCTATTTGCTCGCCTACATGACGGGCGCGAAGGAACGCATCGGTCATCCGGGCGCTTTCTCCGAGGGCGGGCTTTCGCGCGGGGACTGCGCCGCGCTTTTGACGCGCCCCTTGAAAGAGCCGATGCGCCCGCTGCACATGGTTGAGCGCTGTTTCGATCAGCTCGATCAGCTCCTTGGTGCGCCTGTGGCAGATCGCTCGCTGGAACTTTGGCTGACGAAAGAGGACATCGCAGGTGTGCGCGAAAAGATCGCGCGGCTTGGCGCGCCGCTCGTGCAGCGCAAGTTCTTCGCCATAGGGCTGGGCGGCAGCACGCGGCGCAAACATTGGCCTCCATCCGCTTATGGCGCATTCCTTCGACTCTTGTTGGCGGAGGAGCCGACGGCGTTTTTTCTGCTCTTAGGCGGCAAGGATGATGCGGCGGAGGCGGCAGAGGCGGCGCGTATGCTCGGCGCGGCGCACGCGCTGGTGCTTGCGGGCGCGCTTGACTTTCGTGAGACGGCTTCTGCCGTCACGCTTTGCTCGGCGTATATCGGCAACGATACGAGCCTGATGCACATGGCGGCGGTCATTGGGCTGCCCGTGCTGGAGATCTGCTGCTATGGCGCCGATTTGCCGCTCGATGAAAAAGCGGTTCTCACATGTCACTACCCCTACCGGACGGCATCGGTCATTGTGCAGCCCGCACGGGCATTGGCGGACTGCAGGACGGAGCCGCGAGACCCCTACGGCTGTAAACACATGGATGAAGCGCACTGCATCGCCGCAATCGAGCCGCGTACGGTGCTGGACGCGTATCATTTGCTGCAGCAGCAGGTGAAGAAGGGCAGTCGTGCGCCGATCTGCGTCTTTGAGGAAGGGATGTGACGATCATACGGCGCGGCGCCGAACCGTGTAATGGTTCAGGGACGCCGAAATAAGCGGACGTGGAGGCGATACGATGTTGGATATACCTTTCAATGAAGCCGTTTATACAGAAATGGCGAAGTTCTTCCAAGAGCGGACTTCCCAAGACGCCCTGCTCTTTGGCATGACGATGCCGTGGGAAGAGCGGTTTCGTAAGGATTTTGCGGACGTCGCGTTCGAAACGGCAGGGAAGAAACAGGAGATGCCGGAGACTTGGCGGGAGCGTTTTTCCATGATCGTGCTTGCGCCCGGCATCGAAGAACTGTCTGAGCCGGAATGTCTGCTGGAATTTCTGCAAACCTTTCTCACAGCCGATGGCAGTGTCCTCGTACCTTTTCGCAATCCCTGCCATTGGAGTGTTTTTCAGTCGCATTTTGCGGGAGAATTGCGCTACGGCGCAAATCCTCTGCTGAAGGGGCAGGGACGGCTGTTCTCTTTTGAGGAGATCGTGCGCCTTGCGAAACTTGCCCATTATGAAGGTCTCACCGCGCGTATGCTCCTAGAGGAAGGCGAGCCGGAGCTGCTCCGACTGCTCGGAGAATGCGGCGTGGGAAACGAGCAAAGAGCTCTGGAAGTCTCTTGGTGGATCCTTCGTCTGACGGTGATCCCCCTGCACATCGTGCGTCTCAAGGCGCGCTATACGGAAGAGGAACGCCGTCTTTTGGCGCGTCTTTTGCATCGCCTGGAGAACGGTGTCGAAGAGATGGCGACCGTCGAGGCGCTGCGGCAGCTGCTTATCCGAAGCGGTATGGACGGCAAGTATTTGGAAGCCTTTGTCCGAAGCGTCGCGGCGGATGCGGCGGCGCTCTTTGACCGACTGAAGAAAGAGGGGCTGTTCGGATGAACGAGGACGCGAAGAAGATCGCCTTTATTTCCTGTGTAAACGACGAGGAGATGTACGCCGAGTGTGTGCGCTATCTGCGTCACTTGGATATGCCGCAGGGATTTTCGGCGGAAGTCGTACCCGTACGCGGCGCACCCTCGATGGCGGCGGGATACGAGGCGGCGCGCCGCGCATCTTCGGCGCTTTATAAAGTGTATATGCATCAGGATATCTTGCTGACGGAAAAAAGCATTCTTCGCCGCATGGTGGAGGTTTTTCGTGCGAATCCCGCGGTTGGACTCATCGGTCTGGCGGGCTGCCGTCATATACCGGCGGACGGCGTATGGTGGGAATCGAAAGAGTGCTACGGCTCTCTTTGGCATGTTCGCCATCCGGAAGCGATGGAATTGATGCAGAAGCGTCCTGTGCCTCAAGCAGGCATTGAAGTGGATGCGCTCGACGGGATCTTTCTGGCGACGCAGACGGATGTGCCGTGGCGCGAAGATCTGTTTGCCGGCTGGCATTTTTATGACCTTTCGGCGTCGATGGAGTATCGGCGGCGAGGTCTGCGCCTCATGATACCGTATTTTGAAAAGCCGCCGTGCATCCACGAGACAGGCTGCAAGCGTCTCGATGACGCATGGGAAAAGACGCGGCAGATCTTTGTTGCCGAGTACGGCAGAGAATTGTGATGTGACGGAGGGATGAGCGTTGATGAAAAGAATGACGCGGCAGGATGATCTCGCCTTTTATCGCGGCAAGCGCGTGTTTGTCACGGGGCATACGGGATTCAAGGGAATATGGCTTTCGCGTATTCTGCTCGGCGCGGGGGCGCATCTTACAGGCTTTTCGCTTGCTTCGCCGACAGCGGAGGGAGCGCTTCTCTTTGAGAAGCTGCGCCTTGCTGCGGAGATGCGCTCGATTGCGGGCGATGTGCGCGATCTCGCCGCGCTGGAGCGTGCGTTTCGCGAGACGCGGCCCGAGATTGTGCTGCATCTCGCCGCGCAGCCGCTCGTGCGCGAGAGCTACCGCACGCCCGTCGAGACGTATGCCGTGAACGTCATGGGCACGGCGCACATCTTAGAGTGCGTCAGAAAGAGCGATACGGTTATCTCCGTTCTCAACGTGACGACGGACAAGGTTTATGAAAATAAGGAATGGGTGTGGGGCTATCGTGAGGACGAGCGGCTCATGGGCTTCGACCCGTACTCGAACAGCAAGAGCTGTGCGGAACTCGTGACGGCGAGCTACCGCCAGAGCTTCTTCGCGGACGGCGGCGTGCGCATCTCGACGGCGCGCGCGGGCAACGTCATCGGCGGCGGCGACTTCTCGCCCGAGCGCATCGTGCCCGACTGCATCCGCGCGGCGAGCGAAGGACGCGCCGTCGTCCTTAGAAATCCTGCCTCGACGCGCCCCTATCAGCACGTATTGGAGCCCTTGTCCGCCTACCTTCGCATCGCGCATGTGCAGTGGCATGACGCCGCGCTTGCCGGAAGCTACAACGTCGGGCCGGAAGATGCCGACTGCGTGACGACGGGCGAACTTGCCGCGCTTTTTTGCCGCACATGGGGCGAGGGCGCGTCGTGGCGTGCCGAGAAAGAAGGCGGCGCACCGCATGAAGCGGGCTTCTTGAAGCTCGATTCCTCGCGCATCAAGGCGCGTCTCGGCTGGCAGCCGCGCTGGCATATCGAAGAGGCTGTCGCGCACACCGTCGCGTGGGCAAAAGCATGGCAGGCGGGCGAGGACGTCGGTGCGCGGATGACGGCGCAGATCGCCGCCTACTTCAAGGAGGCGGAAGCGTGAAACAAGCATGGGAAGATGCGGCGAAACGTGCGGCTCTGTGCGCGGGAAGCGGCGGCGCGGCGCCCGTCATCGACGTGCCTGCCGCCGCGCCGCGCATGTGCCTGCAGCCCGTCTACATGCACCGTTTCGCCTGCGACGGCAGACGCTGCGGCTCGCTCTGCTGCCGTGCGAAGTGGGGCGTTGCGCTCGATGCGGCGACATTGGCGCGCTATGAAGAAAAGCCGGAGCTTTTGCAGGAATTGAAAAGAGGGCTGGAACGCAGCGAAGCGACGGGCGGCTGGATCATGCGCCACGAGAACGAACGCTGCGTTTTTTTGCGTGCGGACGGGCTTTGCTCCTTGCATCGCCGCTTCGGCGTCGGCGCGATCTCCGACGTCTGCGCCGAGTATCCGCGCAAGATGCACCGTATCGGCGAGACGCTCGACCGCGCCCTGTGTCTGAGCTGTCCCGTGGCAGCGGAAGAAGTCTTGTTTGTCGAAGAGCCGATGGCGCTTGAGTGGATCGAGATCGCTGCGCCGCGCCCCGCCTATGTAGACGACACGCCGCTCGGCGCACCGCTGTCGGCAGAATCCTTCCGCGCTTTACAGATCGCAGGCATCGCGCTCTTAAAGGAGCGCCGACTTCCACTCGATGCACGGCTCGCGGCGCTCGGGCTGCTGCTTGCACGCGCCGAAGCGTACGTCGAGCAAGGAGCGGCAAAAGCCTTGGCGAAAGATGCAGTGGCAATCGCCGAAGCTGCGGCAGGACAAGCGCAGGATCTTCTCGCTGCGAATCCCTTCGATGCGGCGCAGTATATGCACTTTTTCCTGCACCTATTCCCCGCCCTGGCGCAGGCGACCGAGGACGATCTGCCCGAAACGACGGCATACCTGGCGATGATCCGCGCCGCCTTCGGTGAAGAAGCTGCAGGAAAAACGCAGGAAACCGCTGCGTCTTTTGCAAAAGAGGCGATCGACGCATTGTCAAAACGGCGCAGACGCTATAAGAAGCGCATCCTTGCCAAGCAGGCGCATGTCTTGGAAAACTGGCTCGTCAACGAATTTTTGCTCGGGCGATACCCCTTGACGGGCGGCACGAGCCTCTTGGCAAATTATGAAGTATTCGTCGTGCTTTACAAGATGCTCGAATTCATCCTGCTTGCCGATGCCGTGTTGACTGAAAGCGCCCCGTATGCGCCGGCTGCTTGGGAGAGCGCCGGACAAGACGCGCCGCTTCAAAAAAGCATCCTCGCCGCCGTCGCATGGCTCGCCGTGCGCACAAACCACTTCGAAGGCTTCATCGACGCACTGGCAGACGCGATCGCCCGCTTCCTTCCTGAAGACCGCCTGCTTCGTATACTTGACGGGGTTTCATGACATTTGACAAAGCGAGAAGCACTGCATATAATCGAGGTAAGAAGCAGAATTTTAACGTGCGCGTTCGGCAGAGAGGTGATGCGAATGGACGAGCAGCGGCGGTCAACGTCAGCCAATCATGCGGCGCGCTTCGCGCTTGCATTCTTGGGACGTTTTCGCATACGAGCCGTTGCCCAATCGCCTGCGTCCTTCGGACTTGGCTCTTGGACGGCTCAGTAAAGCGTACATCGATCGTTTGTGTCTGATGGATGACACATTTTTCAACGTGTGCATGGACGGCTATATTG
>NZ_DBHIUY010000001.1:415364-446415 GCF_057272215.1 Selenomonas sp. | reverse complement strand
CATTGCCGACCGAGCGCAGATACCAAGCGGCGACGCCGAGATTCGGCGTGAGTTCGTGACGAGCCTGCACATAGAACGCCTGCTTGAGTGCAGGGATCTGGTCGGCTTCAAGGACGGCGCCCGTCGTCTTGACGATATTGCCGACGACCTTGCCCAGTCCAACGCGCGGCGCAGAGGTGCCGTCCTCGACGCTTTTCTCCAATGTATACCGAACTGCCTTCCAATACTGCTCTACAAGATTGGTAACACTGGGATTGATTCTCCCTGCTTCCCCTCGCCGAGAACCCACTCCTTGATAGTTATCGGGCAGAGCGTTGACCCAGTTCTCAAAAGCAGTATACCAGTTTTGCCGGAACTGGTCGCGGGTTGTCACTTTATCGTAAAAACGGGGATCTGCCTCAAAGTTATAAATCTCGCGTATTTTCTTATTCAAAGTTCCTTTAAGATCCTTATCAGCAACACCATCCTCCGTACCGTACCGTTCAACCTCTTTCCGAAACCAAACTTGCAGATACGCTTTATACGTCGGATAAGTGAGTGCTTCAGGGGTATATAGGTCTGCTTCAATGTTTAGGGATGGGTCGGCATCATAATTCGTTCCATCTTCTTTATCAAGAAGCTTCAGCGGAACAGTCACAGTAGTATTTTGTACCAGTCTATCAATATGATTCTCGCTTTTCATTTGGACATTGGGATACGCCTTCTTCACAATATCGTACATGCGCTTGACAATCGCCTGCTGCTCCGCCTGTGTCGTCGCATTTCTGAGCTGCTCCTTGAAGCTGAGCGGATTGGTCGAGTCCATGCCAGGCGTACTAAGGAACTCCTCTACCGTCGGCGCACGGTAGAAGGTCGCCATCGTCGCGTGCGTATATGCCGAGTCCGCGACGCCCGTCGAGTGGCGGAAGTCGCCGTAGCCCAGGCGCACCTGCGTCCTCATGCCCGTCCATACGGCGCGGCCGCCGTCGTACTCCTTGCACAAGTAGTGGCAGACTACTCCTGCCGCGACAGAGAGAAGGAACGATAGAGGGATATTCTCCATATCACATGCACCTCCTTCCCGTGCCGGTATGGATGAGGCAACGAATAGAGTATAGCATACTTCGGCGCATCATACCATCGACGACATGCTGCTCGCCAACCCTCGCGTCATAAAGCAAAGAGCGCCGCAGCTCTTTTCCCTGCGGCGCTCTTCGCGCTTTCTTTCATTTCTTTCGATTTCCTTCCCGAATGTCGTGACGCCATGCTTTCTGCCAGAAGAGACGGCGCAGTACAGCGGCTTCTGCCTGCGCTTCGAGATCTTGGCGCAGAATCTCCGCCGCGCGAAGATGTGCAGCGAGCGTTTCTCTGCCCCAGAGAGCGCGTATGCGCCTGCCGCACGAAAGTTCTACTTCCGCCGCTTCTTCGCTTCGCGTGAGACGTGCGTGCATGGCGTTCACAACGCCCATCGCGGCGTCGCCTTTAAGACGCGGACGGCGCACCCGAAACGGCACGAGCACCAGCTCCGCCGCAATCGCCAAGGGCGCTGTCTGCGAAATCGCCGTGCGCTCCTTCGCCCACGCACGCAAAAGAGGCAGCGCTTGACAATGCCGCCTTGCCAAGCACTCAAGCACCGTGCGCAGGCGCGCCCGCACAAGCTGCTCCGTGCCGTCCGCCAGAAGGAGCCGCACCGCGTCGCCCTCCCCATCGACATACTCCGGCAGCGCCGCCTCGATCTCCCAGTCGTCCGGCAAGTCCCATTGCTTCATTCTGTTTTCCTCCCGTCTTGTCAAATATATGTTCGTAAAACAGTATACCATATCGAACATATATTTGACAAAGGTATCTCGACAGAAAGAAGCGCATCCGATCGATACAAGATTCAGCCGCTCTTTCACCGATCCTCTCATGCGGCATTCTGCCAAAAGCGCCGCGTGAGAACATCAACGATGGAAATATGCCCTTCGGGGAAGTAGGATCCCGTATCGGCGAGAATGATGCACTTGTTGAGGAAGAGCGGCTTGCCTCTCCTGTCAAGAAACAAGGTCGGCGTATGCCCGGCGACGACGATGTCGTCGCCTGCGTAATGCGCATAGAACTCTTCGCGAATCCACAGGAGATCATCCGCTCGCTGCTCTTCGAGGGCGACGCTCGGGCGCACGCCCGCATGTGCGAAGAAATAGCGCTCGCCTTCCTGCTCAACCGTATGCGAAAGCGGCAGTTCCCGCAAGAAGGCGAGCACGCGCGCAATCGCGCCCGGCGCCTCCTTTTCCCACGCCAGAAGTTCCGCCATCGTCTCCCTGCCGCCGTTCCCCAGCCAACATTCGCCCGTCGCGCCGCCGAAGAAATAGTCGAGCATCATCTGCTCATGGTTGCCGCGCAGAAGGACGACATTCTTTTCCTCGGCGATCTTCATGGCGAATTCCAGCGTCCGGCGCACCGAAGGACCGCGGTCGATGTAGTCGCCGAGGAACACGAGGAGATCCTCGGTCGGATCGAATTGGACCTTTTCATAAGCGGAGCGAAACTTCTCAAAATGACCGTGAATGTCCCCTACTGCCAAAATTCTGCGATACGTCATGGCTTCCCTCTCCTTTTACTGCCGCACTGTGATGAAAACATGCCCGCCTGTCATGTCGGCGATGCCATCGGTCTGTATCATCAGTGTAGCAGGGGAACGCCCCGTCGTGGTCGCCCGTCATGCGACAGTTGCAGCAGGGATTTGCAGGATGTCGCCGCGCAGAAAAAAAGACGGTGTATATGCCGAATGCGGCACATGCACCGTCTTGTGTTTTTCAGCCGTCTTATCGTCAGGCGAAGCGCTTCCTTGAGAAGAACGTCTCATCGTACAGAAGCCCTTCGAGCGTGTAGAAGCCGAGGCGCGTCAAAAGCTCCAAGACGTAGGGGTTGTCGAGCGGCGTGCGGTACGGCGAGCGCTTGCCGTACGCCTTGACGTGCTCTTTCGCTTCTTCCTGCGGGATGAGCTTCTTCGGGCCGCCGACGCAGCCGCCCGCGCAGCCCATACCCTCGAAGAAGTTCGCCTTGACGTCGCCTTCCATGAGATCGTTGAGCATCTGCCTGCACTCGGCGACGCCGTTCGCGTGGCGCGAGCGAACCTTGATCGCACGCTCGGGATTCAGCCGGTCGAGCGTCATCTGCACCGCCTGCGACACGCCGCCCGCATAGGCGTAGATGCGCCCCGCCTCGGATGAGTAGACGCGCTTCTTGTCCGATTGATCCTGCGGCTGGATGCCGAGACGGTCGAAGATGTCCTTGCACTCCCGGAAGGTCAGCACATGGTCAATCGCGCCGACGAGATCGGGATCCTTCGCTTCTGTTTTCTTCGCCATGCAAGGCCCTAAGAACACGGTCAAGGCGTCGGGATAGAGCTTCTTCACCGTGCGGCCTGCGGCGATCATCGGCGAGACGGACGGCGGCACATACGGCATGAGATGCCGGAAGCTCTTCTTGATCATCGCCACCCACATGGGACAGCAGCAGCTCGTAAGCATGTAGTCCGACTCCGACTGGATATTGCGGTCGAACTCCAACGCTTCCTTGAGCGTCAGGATGTCGGCAAAGAGCGCGACCTCGACAAGCCCATCGAAGCCCATCTTGCGAAAGGCGTTGCGGATCTGCCCCGTCTTGACGTCTTGATACTGCCCCATGAACGCCGGTGCGATGAGGATATACGCTTTGCGCCCCGCTTTCTTCCCCGCAAGCACGTCTTCCAAAACGGCGCGTGCATCCTTCGTGAGCGGCTTCTTCTCGCCCTCGTCCGACAGCTTCTCTTCGCCCCAGAGCGGCTCATGAACGCTCGGATGAAACAGGCACTTGAGCTGATCGGGATCGTACTCAAATTCTTCCCGCCCCGTTGCCTTCTTCAATGCCTCATGGTAAAAATTCTCGATCGTCTGCATGAAGAATCCCCTTTCGTCTTTCTATGCCATTCCCTCCAGTTATATTATAGCTTGTTTTTATACTTCTGTCAGCCAAAGAATTTAGGCAGCGCGGATATTTTTCTAAAAAGGGGATTGACAGCTCGCGCACTTTCCCCTATAATAAATCACGTTGACAACAACACTTGTCAATGGGGTATCGCCAAGTTGGTAAGGCACGGGATTCTGAATCCCGCATGCGTTGGTTCGAGTCCAGCTACCCCAGCCACGCAGACTACGCCGCAGATGCGGCGTTTTTTTTTTATGAATTTCCAAGAGGAAAAGACGACGGCGCAGACAAAGCTGCGCCGTCACATATCTGCCAAGAGCAATTTCAAGGCGAGCTGCTTTTCCATCGGCAGCCTGCGAATCATTTCCAAAAGATGCGGGTCCACTCCGTCCTCTTCTTGCGGACGCACAGGCGCAGACTTCGCGACGATGCTGTTCAGCTCTTCGACGGTCAAGTCGAGCGCACGGCAGATCTTCAGCACGTTTTCCATCGCCGCACCGCCGATGGAGCCGTTCAATATGGAGAGAAGCGTCGTGTACGGCATGTGGATATTCGCCGCAAATTCCTTGAGATTGCAGCCGTTCGATTTAATCAGCGACTTGACATAGTCCTCACGCGTCACGCTTTCGCCTCCTTTTTGCATACTTTGATGCCGCAACAACCCGAGCATTCCGATATGCCTCGAAGCTCTCACATACCTCAATGCGCCAAAAGCGTCTTATACTTCGCCCGCTTTTCCATCGGAATCAAAAGTGCGTTCATCGCTTCATCTTCCGACAACCGCATCGTCTGCATGATTGTCCGCAAACTCTCCAACAGTTTGTTCTCTGCGCCACGCTCAAAACCTTCCTGCCGAATCTCGTCCATGATCTTGCACATCTTGACTCGACCTCCTTTTTCGTTCTTGAAAAACCTCGCACGATTCCTCAGCTCTTCATAATACATCTTTTCCGCATCTTGACAGAAGAAGTCGTGCATCAGTCTGCCCAACGGCGTTTCATCTTGTATTTCACCGTGGACATAGATGATATGCGACCTATCGCCAAAGTCTTCGCCCGTCTCCTTGATCGTTCGCTCGATATGATAGCACGGAAGTCCCTTGCCTAAGACGTCTTTCTCCGTAATGAATATCACATACGTCTCGGGCAGTCTCTTCACTTCCTCGCCCTTCTGCAGTTCCCTCGCATCCATCATGCTGCTGTTGAATCGCGCCCGCTCGGGCACAGCCCCTCGATCATCCCGCTGCACCTCGATGTTCATGAGTCTCCCGTCCGCCCGCGCGAATGCGTCAAAGCGCACGCCGCGACCATAGAGACTGTCCGCCGTCTTTTGCACCGTGACTCTCTCGACAATCAATTCCGGCAACGCCAAGATGATGCGCAGGATGCACGCCATTCCCGCGAGATAGCCGTCCATACATACGTTGAAGAACGTATCGTCCATCAGGCACAATCGCTCGATGCAGCTTTTATATCGCTGCATCTGTTCTTCCGTCTGGATCCCCACGCCATCTTCCTCCTTTTGCCCCCATTATACTACGACAGGAGCAAAACGAGCAACCTGCTGCATCATATATGTATGGGACGGGAAAGAAATTATGCCGCTATGCGTGGCGTCTGCATCTATCTCCTGAAAGTTTTATGGGAAATCTTCTCGATTTTGTATTGATAAATCTGAAAATTTATGATAACATGAAGTTGTCGTAAAAAAAGAAGTTTTCTATCTTTCAGAAACGAAAAATCGTATTACCCTCGATAGCAAGTATAAAATTTCGTTTCACCGCTAAAGATGTTTCCTGCACGGCGATGTGCCATGCGATACGAAAGGAGAACGATATGGAGAAGGCAACGGTCGTCGTCATCGGAGGAGGAGCCACGGGCGTCGGCATCCTGCGCGATCTCGCCATGCGCGGCGTCGATGTGCTGCTCCTGGAAAAGGAGGATCTCGTCAACGGCGCCAGCTCGCGCTACCACGGTCTCTTGCACAGCGGCGGCCGCTATGCTGTCAAGGATCAAGAGGCGGCGAAGGAGTGCATCGAGGAGAATACGATCCTTCGAAAGATCGGCAAGTCGTGCGTCGAGCCGATCGGCGGTATGTTCGTGCGTCTTGCGTCCGACGACGCGGACTTCGAGGCGAGCTGGGTCGAGGGCTGTCGGGCGAGCGGCATTGAGGCGCGGCCTCTGACGCTCGACGAGGCTTTTCGCATGGAGCCGCGCCTGTCGCGCCATATCGTCTCTGCCTACGCCGTACCTGACGCGGCGATCGACGGCTTTCGCATGTCGTGGCAGAATGTCGCTTCCGCTGTACGCTATGGCGGTCGCTACAAGACGTACGCCGAGGTCGTCGGCATCCAAGAGACGAACGGCGCGCTTACGGGCGTGCGCGTGCGCGAGCGCTTTACGGGCAGGGAGTATCCAATCGCCTGCGATATTCTCGTCAATGCAGCAGGCGGCTGGTGCGAGAAGGTCGCCGAGCTTGCGGGGCTGAATGTCCCCGTGCAGCCGGACAAGGGCACCTTGATCGCTTTCAATCAGCGACTCGCAAGCCACGTCGTCAACCGTCTGCACAAGCCGTCGGACGGCGACATTTTCGTGCCGCACGGCTCGATCACGATCCTCGGCACGACGTCGATGAGCATTGACGATCCCGAGGACACCAGCTCTTCTTATGAAGAAATCGAAGCCTTGATGAAGATCGGCGAACAGACCTTCGATGATCTTCGCCAGTATCGCATCCTGCGCGCTTTCGCCGGCTCGCGTCCGCTCTACAAGCAGCCGGGCGCATCGGGGCGCGGCGCTTCGCGCGGCTTTGTGATCCTCGATCACGAAAAAGAAGGGCTCAAGGGCATGATGACGATTGTCGGCGGCAAGTTCACGACGTACCGCTTGATGGCGGAGCGCATCAGCGACCAGATCGCCGAAAAACTCGGCGTCAAGACGCCGTGCCGCACGGCGGACGAGCCGCTCGTGCCCGAGGTCAGCGAAGAGGCGAAGAAGAAGGCGGCGAAGTACTTCCCGTCTTTCGGCACGAATCTCGCGGCGACGCGTCTCGGACCCGAAGCCTTCGAGCGCGTCGCCAAGCGGCTTGAAGAGGAGCCGGAATCGCGTGCGCTCGTATGCGAATGCGAGAACATCACACTCGCTGAGATCGAGGAGATCGCCAAGAGCGAGGACAGCTGCATCATCAATGATATTCGCCGCCGCACGCGCCTTGGCATGGGCACATGTCAGGGCAATTTCTGCAGTCTGCGCGCCGCCGGCATTTTCCACCGCGTCGGCAGCACGGAGGGCGCGAAGGATTCTCTCGGTCAGCTCAGGGGATTTTTGCAGGGACGATGGAAGGGCGTGCGCCCCGTCCTCATGGGGCGCAATATCCGCGAATCGGAGATGACACGCGCTCTTTATGAGCTTTCCTTTAACGTCAACGGAGGCAAGAAGGCATGAAACAGCGGGACGTAGCAATCATCGGCGGCGGCTTCGCCGGACTTATGGCAGCCATCGCCTGCGCCAAAACCGGCAGGAAGGCGAGCGTATTCTTCTACGGCTCGGGCGCTTTCCCCTTGAACAGCGGGCTTATCGACATTCTCGGCTACGATGAGGAGCGCACATGGGTCGCCGATCCCTTAGCGGCGATTGAGAAGCTGCCCGCCGAGCATCCATACCATAGAATCGGCAAAAAATCCATCGAGGAAGCCGCCCTTTTTTTCCTCGATCTCATGAAAGATGAAGGATTCGGCTACTGCGGCTCCATCCATGAACAGCAGGCTGCCGTGACGCCTGTCGGTACTTTGAAGCCTTCCTGTCTGACGCCTGCATCCATGCAGGCGCCGGATTTCACCGGCAGGGATGTCATCGTCGTCGGCGTCAAAGGACTGAAAGACTGCTGCCCCGAGATGATCGCAGCGAACCTCGCCGATACGCTCAAAGAGGCGGTAAATATCCGCACACTCGAAATCACTCCCGAGTCGGCGGCAGAACGCGACCTCTCGATCCTCGACGCCGCACGCTGGCTTGAGGGCGACGGTGCAGCGACGGTCATTCGTCAGCTCGCTGCCGAGGACGGCGCGAACCGCGTTTTCCTCTTTCCGCAGATTCTCGGCGTGCGCGGCGAGCGGGTCTATAAGAAGATGCAGGCGGCGATGAAAGGCAGGCTCCTTGAGACGACTGCCATGCCGCCCTCGGCGAACGGTATGCGCCTGCGCGATGTACTCATGAAAGCGGCGCGCCGCATGGGCGTCGAATTTTTGGAAAACGCACGCGTCACGGGATACGCTGCGGACGGCAAGCGCTGCCTTTCCATCCGCGTCACGGGCGTACACGAGAAGGACTACCGCGCCGAGAAGTTCATCCTCGCGACGGGCGGCTTCTACAGCGGCGGTCTTATCGCGCAAGATCCGGGCGCAGCCTATGAGCCGATCTTCGATCTGCCCGTCGTATGCGAGAGGGATCCCGAGAAGTGGACTGCCGCTGATGTTTTCGACGCGCAGCCCTTCATGAAAGCGGGCGTCCGCACGGACGAGATGCTTCGCCCCGTCGATGAAAACGGCGCCCTCGTCTTTGAAAACGTCCATGTCATCGGGCGCGAGCTTGCCGGCTATGATTTCTGCCGCGAGCACTCGGGCAACGGCGTGGCGCTGGCTTCCGCCTACAAAGCGGCAATGGCGTGAGAGGAGCGGAGATTGATGAAAAAACCTTTTGAACGGCACGAAAACACGCCGGACACCGCCGACCACTGCATCGCCTGCACCTGCTGCATCGCGAACTGCCCCGTGACGGAAGCGACACGCGCCTTTGCCGGACCGAAGCTCACGGGGCCGGCGCACAGCCGCATGAAGTTCGCCGAGGACGACGTCGAGCGCAGTCTCGAATACTGCTCGAACTGCAAAAACTGTGAGATCACCTGTCCCTCGGGCGTGCGCGTCGCCACGCTCAACATGCTGCAGCGCGGCGAATACTACCGCACGCACAAACATTCGCAGAGGGACGATATGCTCGCGCACGGCGAGCGCATGGCAAAGCTCGTGCGCGCCCTGCCCTTTGGCGCGACATGCGCCAACATCGGCATGAAGGTCGGCAAGGCGCTCGGCGTATTCGCTGCTCTCGGCATCGCCGGCGAGCGCGACATGCCCGCTTTCGCATCCAATTCCTTCTATACGCTGTTTGCCAAACTTGAGCAGAAGCCATCGGAGAAGAAGGTCGTCTTTTATCCGGGCTGCTACATCAACGAGTACGAGCCGGAGATCGGCATAGCTTTCATCAAGGTCATGCAGAAGAACGGCTATGAGGTCATCACGGACAGATCCTTCATCTGCTGCGGCGCTCCTATGGTCGCCTCGGGCTATCTCGACGAGGCGCACGAAAACGCGAAGAAGAACGCCGAACGCATCCTCGCATGGAAAGCGAAGGGCGTCCCCGTCGTCGTCTGCTGCACAAGCTGCTCTTTGATGCTCAAGAGCGAGTACCACGAGCTTTTCGAAGATCCCGAGATGCGCGAAATTTCCTCGGGCATTTACGATGCCTTCGAGTTCCTCGATATCTTAGAGGAGCGCGGCGAACTGATCGAGGACTTCTCGCCTATCGAGCGGCGTTTCTCCTACCATCCGCCGTGCCATCTGCGCGCACAGGGCATCGGGCTGCCGTCCTTCAACTTCCTGCAGCGCATCCCCGGTCTTTCCATCGAAAACATCGCCGCCGGCTGCTGCGGCATGTCGGGGAGCTTCGGCTTCAAGGGGGACAAGTATGACATCTCCATGAAGGTCGGCGAAAACGTCTTTACTCGCATCGCTGAAATCGGCGCAGATACCGTCGTCTCCGACTGCGGCACCTGCCGCCTGCAGATACGGCACGGCTCGGGCAAGGCGACGTGCCATCCCATCGAAATCCTCGCGCAAGCGTATGGATATAAGTAAGGAAGCATATCCTTGCTTCCTCAAGTCCCCTGCAGCCCGATCTGTGCCGTCAGGGAAGGAATCTCGCCCGGAAGGGAGGCGATCATCAAAGAACGCGAAGAAAGCACCACCCCATAGTTTCATCCAACGAGGTTTGCACGGCGATGCAGCAACGCGGCGCTGTGCAAGGGAAAAAGTCGAGAAGCGAACGAAAAGGAGTGGCAATATGGGACAGAAATATGTCATGGCACTTGACGCAGGCACGACGAGCAACCGCGCTATCATCTTCGATGTGGATTCCAAGATCATCGGCGTCGCGCAGAAGGAGTTCACGCAGCACTTCCCGCAGCCCGGCTGGGTCGAGCACGACGCGGAAGAGATCTGGAGCTCCATGCACGAAGTCATGAAGGAAGCTCTGGAGCAGTCGGGACTCGTCGCGAGCGACATCGCTGCCATCGGCATCACGAACCAGCGCGAGACGGCAGTCGTTTGGGACAGGGCGACGGGACGCCCGATCTACAACGCCATCGTTTGGCAGTCGCGCCAGACGGCGGATATATGCGAGGATCTGAAGCGTCAGGGTCTTGTCGATGAGTTCAAGGAAAAGACGGGGCTTGTCATCGACGCCTACTTCTCGGGCACGAAGGTCAAGTGGATCCTCGACCATGTGGAAGGCGCACGTGCCAGAGCGGAAAAAGGCGAGCTTGCCTTCGGCACGATTGACACTTGGCTCCTTTGGAAGCTCACGGGCGGCAAGGAGCACAAGACGGACTACTCAAACGCATCGCGCACGCTGATGTTCAACATCAAGACGCTCGAATGGGACGAGGCTCTCCTCAAGCATCTGACGGTGCCGAAGAGCCTCTTGCCCGAGGTGCGCCCATCGAGCGAAGTCTACGGCCACACGGTTCCCTCGATCATCGGCGCCGCCGTCCCCGTCGCAGGCATGGCAGGCGACCAGCAGTCAGCGCTCTTCGGACAGAACTGCTTCTTGCCCGGCGAAGCGAAAAACACTTACGGCACAGGCTGCTTCCTGCTCATGAATACCGGCACGGACATTTGCATGTCGAAGAACGGTCTTGTGACGACCATCGCATGGGGTCTTGACGGCAAGGTCGAATACGCGCTCGAAGGCTCGATCTTCGTCGGCGGCTCCGCCATCCAATGGCTGCGCGACGGTCTGCGCCTCGTCGACTCCGCGCCCGACTCCGAATGGGTCGCGAAGAAGGTCGAGGATGCCGGCGGCGTCTACATGGTGCCCGCTTTCGTCGGACTCGGCGCACCGTATTGGGACATGAACGCTCGCGGCATGATCATCGGCATCACGCGCGGCACGACAAAGTCGCATATCGTACGCGCGACACTCGACTCCCTCGCCTACCAAACGCGCGACGTGCTCGGCGCGATGGAAGCCGACTCGGGCAATCGCCTCGCCGCGCTCAAGGTCGATGGCGGCGCTGTCGCCAACAATCTCCTCATGCAGTTCCAAGCCGACCTCCTCGGCGTCCCCGTCGACCGCCCGCAGATCACGGAGACGACCGCCTTGGGCGCCGCCTACCTCGCAGGTCTTGCCACAGGCGTATGGAGCTCGAAGGAAGATCTCAAGAAGAGCTGGCAGCTCGACACGCGCTTTACCCCTTCGCTCGACCAACAGGAAGCAGACAAGCTCTACAAGGGTTGGAAGAAGGCCGTCAAGCACGCCGCAAACTGGCTCGCAGATGAAGAATAGGAGGCTGCACGATGTACGATAATCTTCTCGGTGAATTTTTCGGCACGCTGGTCCTCATCGTCTTTGGCTGCGGCGTTTGCGCCACTTGCTCGCTCGAAGGCTCGAAAGGCAAGGGCGGCGGCTGGATTTGCATCGTCTTTGGCTGGGGCTTCGCCGTGACCTTCGGCGTATTCACTGCCATCTCGCTCGGTGCGCCGCAAGCCGACCTCAATCCTGCCGTCACCATCGGCAAGATGCTCGCCGGCGTCTACAACTTCCAGCAGTTCCTCGCGACTTCCGTCATCCAGATTCTCGGCGGCATCGCAGGCGCCGCTATCGTCTGGCTCGCCTATCTGCCCCATTTTGAAAAGACGGAGGACAAGGCGACGAAGCTCGGCCTCTTCTGCACGGCTCCCGCGATTCGCTGCACTTGGAAGAACTTCCTCTGCGAATTCATCGCAACTTTCTTCCTGCTCTTCATGATTTGGGCGATCTTCGCCAAGGTCAACGGTCCCTTCGCTCCCGGCTACGGCCCGTACATCGTCGGCATCCTCATCGTCGGCTTGGGTCTTAGTCTCGGCGGACCCACGGGCTATGCGATGAATCCCGCGCGCGACCTCGGCCCTCGTCTCGCCCACTTCATCCTGCCCATCGCAGGCAAGGGCGGCAGCGACTTCGCCTACGGCTGGATCCCTGTCGTCGCTCCCCTCGCCGGCGCCGCCGCCGCCTACTTCGTAGCGCACGGCATCGGTATGCTGTAAGAGGTATAGCCAAATTTCTCCCTTGCAGAAAAAAGAACAGACCTAATACCAACTATATGTTATAATATAGTTGGTGCTACTAGAACGGTAGGCGGTCGATTCTTAGCCCCTGAAAGGGGGCGCTGCTTATGGAACTGTACGATTTTTTGTCGTTCGTTTTCCTCGTAACGATTTCCATCGTTGCGTTAAAGGCAAAATAAGAAACCCCGCCTTCGGCTCACAACTGTAGGCGGGGTTTCTTACCCAATCTTCACGAGGGGCTGACCGTTTACCAGTAGCACCTTCTTCTACACTCATTATACAATGGGATATGATATACGTCAAATCCTCTATGCGTATATAATATCGCCTCGCTGCACATAAAAGCCACAAAGCCCCCTTCCTATGATATAATGTCTGTAACGGCATCATACGGAAGGGGGCTTTTCCTATGCGCAGAAGATACATCCTTGCACTCGATTCGGGCACGGTGAAAAACCGCACGGCGATTTTTGACGAACGGGCGAATCTCATTTCTCTCGTGAAAAAGGAACTGAGCGTCTATCGCCCGCAGTCCGGCTGGGTCGAGCAGGATGCAGACGAGATATGGGCGGCGCAGCTACAGACGGCGGAGCAGGCGATTCGCGAAGCAGGCATCCGAAAATCAGAGATCGCGGCGATCGGCATCACAAACCAGCGTGAGACGACGGTGATCTGGAACCGTCATACCGGGCGGCCGATTCATCACGCCATCAGTTGGCAGTCGATGCAGTCGAAGGAGATCGTCGAGCGTTTCCGTAAGAATGCCGATCTCTTGGAAGAGTTCCGCCAAAACACGGCGATGGTTCTCTCACCGTATTTTTCCGTCAGCAAGATTTGCTGGCTCCTCGAAAATGTACCCGAAGCGCAAAAACTGGCAGAAAACGGCGACCTCGCCTTCGGGACGATCGACAGCTGGCTTCTCTGGAAGCTCACGGGCGGCAAGGTACACGCGACGGACGACTCGAACGCATCTCGCACGATGCTCTATCACCTCGCACGCGGCGCTTGGGATGAAACGCTATTGCAGCAGACGCGCATCCCTCATGCGCTTATGCCCGAGATCCATCCGTCCTCGCACACCTACGGCGTGACGGCAGCCGCCGTATTCGGCACGGAAATCCCCATCAGCGGCATCCTCGGCAATCAGCAAGCCGACCTCTTCGGTCAATGCTGCTTCACACCTGGCACAGCGAAAAACACTTACGGCGAAGGCTCCTTCTTCCTTCTCAATACAGGCGATCGCTATGTACAGTCGCACAACGGTCTCAACGCAACGGTCGCGTGGAAGATCGGCGGCAAGGTGACCTACGCGCTCGAAGGCAGCATCTTCGTCGCGGGCGTCGCGCTCGAATGGCTGCGGCGCGGTCTCAAGATCCTCGACTCACTCGAAGAGTCCGAATGGATCGCCAAGCGCGTCACGGACACGGCGGGCGTCTACTTCGTGCCTGCGTTCCGCGGTCTCTCTGCGCCCTATTGGGACAGTGAGACGCGCGGTATGCTCATCGGGCTTTCCGAGGACACGCGCCGCGCCCATATCGTACGCGCAGCGCTCGCCTCTATGGCGTACCAAGTGCGCGACGTCTACGAGGCGATCCGTTCCGACGCCGCTCTTCCTATCGGAGAACTTCGCGTATCGGGCGGCGCGAGCCGCAACAATTTGCTCATGCAGATGCAGGCAGGCGTCCTAGGTCTGCCCGTGCGTCGCCCTATCGAAAGCGAAACGACGGCTCTCGGCGCCGCCTACATGGCAGGGCTCGCCGCAGGGCTATGGCGAAGTACGGAAGATCTCGCCGCCCTCTGGCAGGAAGACGCCTGCTTCCAGCCGCACTTCAGCGAGGAAGAGCGCGAACATCTCTACGACGGCTGGCAAAACGCCGTCTCCCATGCGATGGGCTGGCAAGGTTGACAGTTCTAATGCGATGCTCAAAACACATAAAAACCGCCCGGCGGAGTATTTCCCGTCGGGCGGTTTTGTGCTTTTTGCCGCGAAGCATGCGATCATTTAGAAACGATAGGTGAGCTGGAATCGCGCGTAGTCGCCGAGGCGGAAGTGCTCGGGGGTGTAGAGCGTGTCGCGCATCTGCGTGCTCCTTGCGCCAAAGGTGTATGTGGCTTCTAAGAGAAGGTTCTGCACCGGCACGAAGGATACGCCAGTGGTGAACGAGCGTATGCCGGGTAGAGGTGCGCGTTCGTATTGCCATTTGTGTAGGTATAGTAGCCAAGCAGCTCATTGATCGTCGGGGCGCGGCGAAGTATTGATGAATCCAGTTCATATTTCATGAGATCATACCTCCATTTTCACAGGAAGCGCTGTTGTATGAAGATGCGTCGCTGCATATATCATGGATTCCTTTCAGCTATCATTCCATGCAGATATTTCATAGGAGAAGACTCCCAAAATCGGCAGGATATATTTAGAAGAAACAGAAAGATATAACTATTCAAAATAATATTCCTAAAAAGGAGCTGATAAGAAATGGAACTGGATGCAGCAACATTGACCTTGGCTGTGCTGGGCATCGCCGCCTTCTTCTTCGCCACGGAGATCATCCCGCTGGCGGTGACGGCGATGGGGGCGGCGATCGCACTGGGCTTCCTCGGCGTGCTGACGCCCGCCGAAGTATTCGCCGGTCTGTCAAACTCCACCGTCGTACTGTTCGCGGGCATGTTCGTCATCGGGGCGGCGATGTTTCAGACGGGTCTTGCGCAGAAGATCGGCGTCGAGGTCGTGAAGAAATCCGGCACGGACGAGAAGAAACTGATGGTCGCCCTGATGGTCATAACGATCATTCTGTCCTCAGTCTCTTCCAACACGGCGACCGTCGCTTGCCTGATTCCCGTCGTCATGCAGATCTGCGCCGCCGCGCGGCTTCCCGCCGCCCCCCAGCTCATGGCACTCGCCATCGCTGCGAACGTCGGCGGCACGATCACGATGATCGGCACACCGCCGAACATTCTGATGAGCGCGACCTTGGATGCAAACGGCTTAACGCCCTTCGGCTTCTTCGAGTTCGCCTGGATTGGCATCCCTCTCTCCATCATCGGCGTGCTCTACATGGTGTTCATCGGCAGCCGCCTCTGCCCGCACACGATGTCAGAAAGCGAGATGGACGACAAATCCTCCGAAGCACCCAAAGATGCACGGAAGATGATCATCTGCGCGGCAATTCTCATCGCTACGGTCATCGCGATGGTGCTCGAAAAGCAGATCCACGTCCCCATGCAAACCTCGGCGATCGTCGGGGCTCTCGCCTGCGTGCTCACGGGCTGCGTCTCGGAAAAGCAGGCGTATCAGGGCATTGACTGGACGACGATCTTCCTCTTCGCAGGTATGCTTCCTCTGGCAAAGGCGATGGACACGAGCGGCGCGGGAAAACTCATCGCACATAGCGTTCTCGACCTCATCGGCACGAATCCTGCCCCCATGCTGATCGTCGTTTCCATGTTCCTGCTCTCCTGCGGACTCACGCAGTTCATGTCCAACACGGCGTCCTCGGCGCTCCTCGCTCCCATAGGCATTTCCATCGCCCAATCGATCGGCGTTTCGCCGCATCCCGTGCTCATGGCGATCGGCATCGCCGCTTCCTGCGCCTTCACAACGCCCGTCGCCACACCGCCGAACACCTTAGTTCTCGGTCCCGGTAAATTCCGTTTCATGGACTATGTGAAGATCGGTGTGCCGCTCGCCGTACTCGCGCTCATCACATGCGCCGTCATCATCCCCGTGGTATGGCCGTTTTAAGGAATCCCATTCATTTTATCCGCATCCCCTTCATCGAAAGGAGCTTTCTTTATGAAAAAAGAACTGTTACTAAGAAAACTGCAAGCCTTCGATCCCGAAATCTTCGCCTTGCTGCAGGATGAAATCCAGCGCCAACGCTACATGCTCTCTCTCGTGCCCAACAACAATGCCATGTCGCCCTTCGCGCACTATCTGGAAGGCAGTCTGCTCGCCAACAGCGCCTTTGATGCGCTGAATCCGCATTCCGGCAGTACGGATCTGGAGGAACTTGCCATCAAGCGAGCCAAAAAACTCTTCAGCAGCGAGCACGCTATCGTCCGCCTCGGCAATATCAGCGCCGCCTCGCGCGTCGTCTGCCTCGCCCTCTTAGAGCCCAAAAGCCGCGTACTTTCCTTCAATCTGCGAAAGAGCGAGCATTGCCAAGGACTGAACTTCACCTTCAAAAACTTCGGCATTGATGCAAAAAAGCAGGTGCTCGACTGGGATGAAGTCGAACGGACGGCGCAGGAAACAAAGCCTCACCTAATCATCTTCTCCCCCGTCAGCTACCCGCGCAACGCGAATTATCGCCGCCTCTCCGAAATCGCCAGAAACGTCGGCGCCTACCTGTGGGTGGACATCGGGCAAAGCGTCGGACTCGTTGCAGCCGGACTTCTCCCCTCGCCCGTCCCGTTCGCCGACGTCGTCACGTTCCCCACGAACGACTCCCTGCACGGACCGGACGGCGCCATCGTACTTTCCACGAAAGAGATCAGCAGGAAGCTCGACGAAGCTGTCATCAATACGGGGCATACATCGCTCCACATCAATCATATGGCGGCATTGGCTGCAGCGCTCCTCGAAGCTGGTACGGAAACATTCCGGCAATACGGCAAGCAGGTTCTCGCCAACAGCAAAGAACTCGAACATGCTTTGGAAAAGGACGCGATCCCCCTGCTCTGCGACGGCACGGACACACATCTCGTCCTGCCGCTCCTTCCCGCCGAATTGCAGGAAATCGACATCACAGAGTACATGGAAAAAGCGGGCTTTCAGGTCAAGGCAGATCGCGTCCCGACTATGGCGAAAGACATCTTCCTTCCTTCCCTGCGCCTTTCAAGCTTGACTCCAACCATACGTTCTCTAAAGGAAAAGGAGATTGCCGAAATCGGCGCCCTCTTAGGTTCTGCCTTGCAAAGGAAGCTGCCCGATAAAGATCTCGAAGCCATTCGCAATCAGATAGCCACGTTCGTCATGAACAAGCCCATCTTCTCCGAAGAATGGCTGACGAGCAGCAAGATGGGAACGCATGCTTTTTACAACGGCATCGACAGCAGCGCAGCGCACGAAGCCGCATCCACAGAAAAGAAAAACCTCATCAAAAATTTCTTCCATTTCAAGGACTGAATGCTTCTCCGCGTTCGATATGCGCTTCTTGCTTGAACTCTTGAAGCAAAAAGAATCCCCAAGCCAAAAGACTTGAGGATTCTTTCCTATTTCTATGAGCAGCGACTGCCAGAACGTCAAACCGTCGGTGCAATGCCTAGCTGCATGGCGACAAGCATCGTGATGATGCAGATGACGTAGTAGATCGCCCACGGCACGATGTCCGTTCGAATCAGCTTGCCCTCGATGCCCTTGATCGTGATGACGCCCGTCGTGGCGGCAACAGCAACGATGTTGTTGATGCAGATCATGTTGCCGATCGCGCCGCCCTGGTTCTGCAGGGCGATGATGACGGTCGGCGGGATGTTGAGGAGCTGCGCCGTCTGGAACTGCAGCGGGGAGAACATGATGTTCGACACCGTGTTCGAACCGAACATGAAGGCGCCGACCGAGCCGATGAAGGTCGCGAAGTAGAAGTAGTTCGCACCCGCAAGATCAGCAACGCCCTTCGCCATCGTCAGCAGCATGGAGTCAAGACCGAGACCATTGATGCTCGAATAGCGATACATGTAGACGAGACCGAAGCCGAAGATCAGGGCGATGGTCGCACCATAGACCTGGTTCGCGGACTTCGAGAAGATCTCCTTGACCTGCGTGCCAGAAAGACCGTAGAGAGGAATCGAGAGAAGAACGATGAGGATGAACGGCGCGACGCCCGGGTTGTTGAGGATCGCGAAGTTCCATGCAGCTTCCGGAACGCCGAGGATGCCCTTGACGGAAATGACGACGCTCTTGATGGGTCCCTTGAGACCGAGCTGCGGAATGCGCGTGAGGATCAGCCACAGGGAGACGAAGAGGTACGGAATCCAAGCCTTGAAGAGCGACATGTGCGGAATATCTTCCGTCTTTTCACTCTTTTTCTCCTGGCTCTCAAAGCGCCAGATCGTCTTCGGCATGAGGAAGCCGGCTTTCGCAGCGCCGATGAGCACGAAGATCGTGATGGCTGCAGCGGTCAGCGACGTGATCTCCGAGCCGATGAACTTGGCAAGGATGAGGAAGAAGATGTCAAAGACGACAGCGGCAAAAAGGCAGAACGGCAAAACGGGCAGAGCGTCCGCAAAGGACTTGTTCTTGCCGAACATGCGCGTGATGATGCCGACGACGACAAAGATGATGAGGAGCGCGCCGACAGCCATGCCGAGAGCCGAGATGAAGGAAAGCCCGAGCTTCCATGCCTCGAAGTCGGTGATACCGATCGAAGGAAGCATCTCCTTGACGATATCAGCCGCAGCGTTCGTCGGCGTACCGGCTGCACCGAACGGAACCGGCGTCGAGTTCAGGATGAGGCAGGAGATCGCAGCCGCCATCGGGGGAAAGCCCAAGCCGATCAGAAGCGGAGCTGCAATAGCCGCCGGCGTGCCGAAGCCCGCCGCACCTTCGATGAAAGCGCTGAACGCAAAGCCGACGATGATGAGCTGGATACGCGCATCCTCCGTGATACCGTTGAACATGCCCTGGATGCGATGCATGGCGCCCGCCTTGTCCAGCATGTTCATCAGCAGGATCGCGCCGAAGATGATGAGGAGCGTATCAATAGAGCCGAGGAAACCCGCCACAGAATACGCGGCGATGTCCAAAACCTTCATTTCCCAAGCAAAATAACCAATGACGACGATGACTGCCCAAGCGATCGGCAGAACCTTCTTCGCTGACATGTTGAACACGACGGTCAGCACGATGGTCAGCAGTATGGGTACTGCTGCGAGCAAAGCTAACATGAATTTCAACTCCTATCCAGTTTTCAGAGATTCGGGGCAATTTTGAAAAATCCCCCTAAAAGAGCGCAGCCCCTCCGACGCATCCGGCGCGATATGCTGCGCAGATGCGTCGAAGCTGCTGTACCCCGACTTACGGAAGCACGGCTAAACTCAGCCGCCCATCTTCACACCGCTGCACTGTATCTTTAGGAATCCGGGCAACTTCATTTTATCTGTGCTTCCTTACATCAAGATTATCTTCCCCTTGCCGCGATATTTTCCGCAAGAATATCCGCGACATGCTTGACCTTGATGTTTGGCGCCTGTTTGTCAAGACCGCCGCCGATCTGCATCATGCAGGCAGGGCAGGCGACCGCACAGATTTCTGCGCCTGTGTCCTTGATGTTGTTGACCTTCTTTTCAAGCATCGGCATCGAGATTTCGACGTACTTCATGCCGAAGGCGCCCGCCATGCCGCAGCAGTGATCGGCGTCCTTCATCTCGACGAAGTCAACGCCCGGCGTCGCTTCGAGAAGCGCACGCGGCTCTTTGTAGATGCCAAGACCGCGGCGAATGTGGCACGAATCATGGTATGTGATCTTCTGCCCACCGGCAGCCGACGGCATCAAGCGACCTTCCTTCTCGTAGATCTCCGCAACGAGGCTCGTGAATTCGCGAACCTTGCTTGAGAAGGTCTTGACCTTAGCGAGCATCGCAGGATCGTCCTCAAAGATCTCCACATACGTTTTCTCCAAGGTTTCCGTGCAGGTCGGGCACGCCGAGAAGATCGCATCGGGGTTCGACGCGAGAAGCGCCTCGATGTTCTTCTTCGCGAGCTTTCTGCCTGTGTCACGGTCGCCCATGCCCATCGCAGGTTTGCCGCAGCAGCTCTGCTCCTGCGGGAAGGTCACGGCGACGCCGGCATCCTGCAGCACGCGCACGGCATTTTCTGCCGAGTCGGGGAACACGAAGTCCATGTTGCAGCCCGTGAAGAATACCACGCGCATCTTCGGGTTCTGCGGATTTGCCTTCTCAAGCTCCTTGGCGCGATCGCGGAACGGCTTGTCGGCGATGGCGGGCAGACTGCGGTTGTCCGTCATCTTGGCAAAGAAGAGAGGCAGATGGCGGATGAACTTGCCGCTTGTCATCGGCTTCTGCGCCTTCGAGCCGATCCTCAGAAGCGTATGGAATATCTTGCGGTTCGTGAGGATGTTCTGGAACACCGTCTTTTCTGCAAACGGCATACCGTTTGCTTTCACATTCCGCGAACGCAGCTCGTCGATGATGTCCGGGATGGGGATCTTGCCCGGGCAGATCTGCACGCACTTGCGGCAGCCTATGCAGAGATCGCTGAACTTCGAGAAATCCTTAAGACCGTTGTCCAAAAGACCCGTGAGAATCGCCCCGATGCCGCCGGAGTAAATATGCCCGTAGACGTTGCCGCCGACGAGTGTCCAGATCGGACATACGTTGAGGCACGAAGCGCAGCGCACGCACTGATAGACCTCGTTGAGCTTCGGATCACGCGCAGCTTCCAAACGGCCGTTGTCCAAGAGGATGACGTAGAGCTTGCGATCCTCCTCGACCCACTTGCCGTCCTTCTTGTAGATGACAGGCGTCGGACCCGCGATGAACGTCTCGTAGCTCGTCGCTTTCTGGCACGTACCGTTGCGCGGCAAGAGACGCAGGATCTTAGCAATATCTTCAACCTTCGGGATGAGCTTCTCATAGCCGATGAGGACGACGTTGATGCGCGGCAGAGTCGTCGCGATACGCGCATTTCCTTCGTTCGTCACGAGTCCGGTCGCACCGTTCTCGGCGACACCGAAGTTCGCGCCCGTAAAGCCGATATCCGCCTGCATGAACTCTTCGCGCAGCACTTGACGCGCCGTCTGAACCATGAAGGGAATGTCGCTCGGGATATCCTTCTTCAGCTCCTTGGAGAAGAAGCTCGCGCACTGATCGCGATTCAAGTGAATCGCCGGCATGACCATGTGGGACGGGTGCTGTCCCGCGACGGAGAGCATCCATTCGCCCAAGTCCGTCTCACGGATGTGAATGCCATGCGCCTCGATGTCCTCGTTGAGGCGGATTTCCTCGCTCGCCATAGACTTCGACTTGACGATGCGCTTGACATTGTTTTCCTTGCAGATCTGGAGGAGATAATCCTTGACCGCCTGCCCGTCCTTCGCACGGTAGACCACGCCGCCGCGCTCACGGACGGCTGCCTCGAACTGATCGGCGAGCTGGTCGATGTGCTGCACAGCATCGTGCTTCATCGCGCGCAGATCCTCGCGCAGAGCCTCGATATCGTGACCTTCATACGACTTCAGGCGAGCGCCCGGATACTGCTCGGCGAACTTGCCGAGAGCGCCGCGAAGAATCGGATCTTCGAGTTTTTCATTGATTTCCTTGCGCAGATCGCGTGCCATCAGCCCTCACTCCCTTCCATGTTCTCGATTGCAATGACGAAGAAGCGGCTCGGACCATGAACGCCGAGCGTCAGCACGCGCTCAATGTCCGCCGTGCGCGACGGTCCCGTGATGAATCCGACGTAGCCGCGCTTGTAGACGCGCGAGATGAGCTTCAAAGCCGTCGTGAGGTTCTCCGTCATGTAGTTTGCGTTGACGTAGACGGCATGTGCCGGCGGCAGCATACCTGTAACGCGCGCTTCGTAAGAATACGTATCGACACAGACGCCGCCCGTCTCTCCGACGCCGAACTCCGCGACGGAAAGACCGAGGTCGGCTGTCGGCGCATGTTCGGCGATCTCGAACTTATCCGTGTAAATCGGCACCTCGGGCGTGGAAAGTTCCTCGTAGATCTTCTTGATGCCCGTGTTGTTGTCGCCGCATGTCGCGATGACTTTCTTGCAGTTGAACTCCTTGATAAGCTCCGCCGTTTTCGCTTTCGCCGCCGCGAGATCCTTCACACGAAAAACTTCCGCAGCAGCCAAAGTAGCATTTTTCTCAAAATCGTCCCAATATTTTGCATCAATGAGTTTGTCATCGAATGCTTCTTTGGGCCAATCCTGACAGATCTTCAGCATAGTCCATCCCCCTTGATTGAATTGTCATGAAAATAGATAATATATATTATTTCTTAAGAAATCCCCTTTCCCCGCGCTTGCTGCTCAACATCGTGCAGGAGGCGGCCCGCACGGTGCATTTACAGCAAGGCGGGAAAAGGGGCCTTTCATAAGCTGTATGAATCGCCGCAAAACGCTGCGGCAGGATTGTACGCAGTTTCACCTGCGCGAATTTCTCAGAAAAGTTTTGTCGGGTTCATGATGCCCTTCGGATCGAACGCCTTCTTGATGCCGCGCATCAGCTCGATCTTCTCAGGCGCATACGTCTCGCCCATGTAGGACATCTTCGCAAGACCAATGCCGTGTTCGCCGGAAACGAGACCTTTCAGCTCACGTGCTTTTTTATACATGCGAGCCATTGCCTCTTCGAGGTTCTTCTTCCAAACTTCCGGCGTCATGTCGTCGCGCAGAATGTAAATGTGGAGGTTGCCGTCGCCCGCATGACCGAAGCTCTTGATGCGGATGCCCATATCCTCGCGCACCTGATGCACGTATTCAACGAACGTGTTGACGCAGTCACGCGGCACGACGCAGTCGACTTCGTCCATCTCCGTCGTCGAGCCTTTGATCGCTTCGAGGAACGCGCCGCGCGTCTTCCAAATCGGCGTCTCGCGCTCTTCCGTATCGGCGATGAAGAGGTCGATCGCCCCCTGATCGAGGCAGATCTTCGCGACGTCGTCGTAATAGCCCGAAATCTCCTCCGTCGAATTGCCGTCGAACTTCAGCAGCAGATAAGCGTCCGCCGTCTTGTCCGGGAACTTCATGCCGAGGAACTCTTCCGCGTCCATGATGACTTCGCGCTCCATGAACTCAACAGCCGTCGGGATGACCTTCGACTTCATGATGACGGGAACCGTATCGATCGCGTGCTTCAAGGTCGGGAACGGCACGAGAAGTGTGACCGTTTTCTTCGGCAGCGGGATGAGCTTCAGCGTCGCCTTCGTGACGATGGCAAGCGTACCCTCCGAGCCGATGATCATATCTTTGATGTCATAGCCCGTCGAGTTCTTGACGACCTTGCCGCCGAGGTTCATAACGGTACCGTCCGCCAAGACGACTTCCAAAGCACGGATATAGTCGCGTGTGACGCCGTACTTAACGGCGCGCATACCGCCGGCATTCGTCGAGATGTTGCCGCCGATCGTCGCGGACTTTTCGCCCGGATCGGGCGGGTAGAAGAGACCATGCGGCTCGACATAGGCATAGATCTCCATGATGAGCACGCCCGGCTCGACTGTCAGCGTGAGGTTTTTCTCATCGAGTTCAAGGAAATGATTCATGAGCGTCGTGTCGATCATGACGCCCTTATGCACAGCGACGGCTGCGCCGACAAGTCCCGTGCCAGCGCCGCGCGGCGTCACCGGCAGGTTGTTGTCGTAGCAATACTTCAGGACCTTGGAAACTTCTTCTGTCGAAAGCACGCGCACGACGACATCAGGGAAATGCGCCTCAGCGCTGAGTTCGTCATGGCTGTACTCTTCCTTGATCTCATCTTTCCAAAGAAGGCGCTCGCGCTCAACGATCTGGGCAAGGGCCTCGAGGTCTTTTTCGTCGAAAGTCTTGTAGGTACTCATGCTACAACGGCCTCCCCTTTCTTGATCTTTTCGATCAGCTGCGGAACGATCTCATAGATGTCTCCGACGATGGCGTAGTTCGCCACATCGAAGATCGTAGCTTTCGGATCCGAATTGATGGCGATGATGTTTTCCGAGTTGTTCATGCCGGCGACGAACTGAATCGCTCCCGATACGCCGCAAGTGATGATGAGTTTCGGGCGAACCGTGCGGCCCGACAAGCCGATCTGATGCTTCGCATCGAACCAGCCGCTTTCCATCATCGGACGCGTGCAGGCGACCTGCCCGCCCAAGAGTTCTGCAAGCTCTTCGATCATCGCGAGGTCTTCCTTCTTCTTGATGCCGCGGCCTGCAACGACGAGGATCTCGGCGTTCTCGATGCTCTGTTCCTTCGGCTTCTTCGTCGTCTTGAGGACGTCGACGCGGTTCTTGAGCTTGTCCTTGGAGACGGTGAACTCCTCGACCTCGCCCGTCAGCGACTCGCTTCTTTCGGGAGCGTTCATGATCTTATAACGCACCGTGCACATCTGCGGACGATGATTCGGCGTATGGATCTCCGCCATGATGTTGCCGCCGAACGCCGGACGAATCTGAACGAGATCCGTGTTCTCCTTCATGTCGAGAATCGTGCAGTCCGCCGTCAGTCCCGTCTTGAAGCGAGCGGCGACGCGCGGTGCGAGCTGGCGGCCGACGGAAGTAGCGCCGACGAGGATCGCCGTCGGCTTCACCTTGTTGATGAACGCCTCAAATGCGGATGTGTACGTTTCAATCTTGAAATATTTAAGCTCGGGATCATCGCAACAGAACACCTTGTCTACGCCATAGTGCCTGAGTTCATCGACGCGGCCCTTGATATCGCTGCCAATGAATACTGCATACACGGGATGGTGAATCTTTGCCGCAAGTTCCTTCGCCTTGCCGATGAGTTCGAACGTGACGGGGTGAATCACGCCTTCCTCATGCTCGACGTAGACGGCGATGCCGTTCCACTTGCTCTTGTCAACCGACGGCTTCACTTCGTCCTCGACGAACTCCATGACACCCGCCGGCCCCTTCTTCACGCACAGCTTACAGAGTTTGCAGCCTGCGTTGATGTCCAGCTTGCCGTCGTTGTTTTCCAGTGCATTGAACGGGCAGACGGCGATGACCGCTTCCATGATCTCCGTGCTGGTGATTTTGTCTTGATGGACAATGAGTTTCCCCATTTGCATTTCCTCCAGTTCTTGTTCGACCCCCGCCAAGACACGCTCTTCGCGCCATTGCGGGCAGTTTCTTCGGCTCGGTTCGAAAGATCAGGCGATGAATTTCTTCTTCTTCAGCATACCCATAATCTTGTCCGTGACCTCTTCCGCCGAACCTGTCCAAGAGACCTGCTCCTTGTCGGACGTCGGCGGGAAGATGCGGCTGACCTGCGTCGGCGAGCCGTTCAAGCCGTAATGATTCTTGTCCTTGTCGTCCATGTCCTGAAGCGTGAACATCGGAATGTCCTTCGTCTCCGTCGCTTTCTTCTTGAGGTACGACGGCAGACGCGGCTGCACGATGTCCTTCTGCACCGTGATGAGACACGGGAACTGCACCTTCAGATGCTCGATGTCCTGCGCCATCTCCATGTCGACCAAAAGACCGCCGTCCTCGACGCCATTGATCTTCTTGACATTGCAGACGCTCGGCAGATCGAGCGCTTCGGAGACTTCCGGACCGACCTGCGCCGTATCGCCGTCCGTCGTCTGCAGTCCGCAGATAATCAGGTCGAATTTGCCGAACTTCTTGATGCCCTGCGAAAGCGTGTAGCTCGTCGCGAGGACGTCCGCGCCGCCAAACGAGCGGTCGGAGATGATCGCACCTTCATCGGCGCCCATAGCAAACGCCTCGTAGATGACGGCTTTCGCCTGCGGCGGTCCCATCGTGATGACGCTGACGCGCCCGCCGTACTGCTCCTTGAGGCTGAGCCCGCACTCGAGGGCAAACAGGTCGTACGGGTTCATCTTGGAATCTGCGCCGTCGCGCTTCAAGACGCCCGTCACCGGATCGACTTCAACCTTGTTCGAGCCAGGGACTTGTTTGATACATACAAGAATTTCCACAATTACCCCTCCGTTTATGATAATGTCGCTAAAAGCCCTACGTTGTTTATGATACTATAAACCTGCACAATAGGCAATAAAAAATTTTCGGATTTTTTCGGAAAGAATCTGCTTTCCACGCGTTTTCTCTTGCCCAACGACAAAAAAATAGGGCTCTCCTGCCTTGCGCTTACAATATTCGATAGAGACGGCGAAAATCCTTCTTCGGAAAATAATTTTCTTTTATGCAGACATAAATTTAATATAACTCGTCTTTGGTGAATTTATGCTGCATCCTGCAAGGCATAAAAAGCGGGATGACCGCACGATATTCCTGCAGCCGTCCCGTTTTTTGCTTCCGTCATTTTTCATTTTTTGCCAACAGCAGCCACACAAAGCGGCATTTGCTCCTACCATTTTTCCTTCCAGCCGAAGGCGCTGCGCTTGCCTTCGGCATCGTAAAGCTCGATCGGCGCGAGCGTCACTTCGCCGTCCTTCCTGCGAAACGTCGCAGCGCGCGCACGGTAGCCGTCGCCGAAGTCGATCTCAAGATCGCCAAAGCGCAGGTCGCGCCATGCGCTGTCAAAGGTGCCGGACAAACTCACGAAGGGCAGCACCCAGCGGTATGTACCCGCGCCCGAGCGAAAGCTGCCGCTGTACTCGGTTCGCTGCGTGCTGCCCGCCGAACGGATCACGAGATCGAGATCCACTTTGCAGTCCAAACAGCCGTTCGGGAACCCTTCCGCCGCTTCAAGCCCTTCGCCGTGTCCGTAGAGATGCCAATAGCGCGTATCGAGATCGTAATCGCCATAAGCGTACAGCTTGCCGCCGAATACATCCGCCGTAACGTCGGTGAAATCGAGCCGCGCATCGCGCCAATGCACCATACCCTCGACATTTTTGAAAGCAATGCCCGGAATGTGGAGATCGCGCAGCCGCACCGTACCTGCGCCCTCCATCGCCGCCAAGGGACCGGTAAAGCGCACGGACAGCGTCATCTTGTCGCGGATATTCATGCCGAAGCCCAAGGAGCTTGGGTCAACCTCACTGACAAGCACAGAGAGGTCAGCGACGGGAGTCGCCGACTCCCGCATGTCAACTGCGCCGTTGATCGTCATGCCATTGCCGCGCATCGTGCCGCCAAGTCCGACGATCGTCCCCTTGATGGCGACCGCCTCCGCCGTATTGATGTCGGCATGGATTTCCATGCCCTGCAAAAGGTAGTGGCAGCGACGATAGAACAGCTCCCCGCGGCAGTTCGTAAGATCGAGCTTCAAACGCAGTTTCCTGCCCTCTCGGTCAAAATTCCGCAGATGCTCGTGCATCGCCTGTGTACGCTCGGCGCGCACCTTCTCGCCGAGCGCTTTCAGCTCGGCTTCCGTCAGATCTTCACGCCTTGCATTTTTATCTTTCGCACGTTCTTTTTCCGCTCGCTCCTTCTCTTTGAGCGCCGCCTCTTCCGCCGCATCCAATTCCGGCGAATGACGCAGAAAGTCAAACTGCATATCGTCGTCCAATGCCATCGAAAGCACGGCGCCGTCGAGCGTCAGTTCCTGAATCGTCGTCGATTTCAAATTGCCCGTCAAGACATCGTAGGGGCGGGCGCGAAAACTGCCGCGCGGCACGAAAAGGATCGTACCGCCGCCTGCGTCCTTCCACTCAAGATTTTCAAAGCGCACCTCGCCCAAGATGTTCGCGCGCAGCTTTTCCACGGTCACCGTACCGCGCAGCATCGTCTGATCCGCCATCGCATGATTGAAGATCAAGGCGGCGCTGCGGCTCAAGACGAAGAGGTCGGCAAAAACGAGAATCGCGGCGAGAAACACCGCCGCGATCAAACCTCGAATAAAATTTCTCTGACGTACCGCAAGGCGCAGCATCAGGCGAGAACCTTCTGCAGATATGCCTTGATCTCATCCCCATCCTCCATCTTCATGACGTCGGCGAGGACTTCCTTCGCCCGCACGGCGGAAACGCTGCGCAGCTTCTCCTTGACGCGCGGAATCGACGGTGCGCTCATGCTCAGTTCCGTCAGCCCCATCGCCATCAAAAGCACAGCGGCGTAGGGATCGCTCGCCATCTCGCCGCACATGCCGCACCATATCCCGTTGTCTTTGGCGGCGCGCGCCGTACGCTCGACAAGGCGCAGGACGGCGGGATTGAAGTGGTTGTAAAGGTAAGAAATGCTTGCGTTGCCGCGGTCAACGGCGAGCGTGTACTGTACGAGGTCGTTCGTGCCGATGCTGAAAAAGTCGACGTACTTGGCAAGCTCGGGCGTCATGATGGCGGCCGCCGGCGTCTCAACCATGATGCCGACCTGCACATTCTCAGAGAACGCCTTGCCCTCATGCGAAAGTTCAAGCTTCGCTTCATCGACGAACTCCAAGACCTTCTTGAACTCCGCGACGTTGATGACCATCGGCGCCATGATCGCCGCCTTGCCGTAAACGCCGGCGCGAAGGATCGCCTTGAGCTGCGGCAGGAAGAGATCGCGCCGCTGCAGGCTGATGCGAAGCGCACGGTAGCCGAGGAAGGGATTTTCCTCCGGCGGGATGTTGAGATACGGCAGCGGCTTGTCGCCGCCGATGTCCATCGTGCGTATCACGCAGATCTTGCCGTCGCACTTTTCGATCGCCTCTTTGTACGCCTTGAACTGATCGTCTTCCGTCGGGATGTCCTGCCTGCCCATGAATACAAATTCCGAGCGGAAAAGCCCGACGCCCTCCGCACCATAAGTGAGCGCCGCATCGACGTCCATGTGGTTGCCGATGTTGGCGCAGAGTTCGACGCGCACGCCGTCCGTCGTGACAGCGGGCAGCGGCGCAAGCTCGGCATAGTACGCCTTGCGCTCCTCCTGCTGCTTGATCTTCTCGCGGTAAGATGCAAGCGTCGCCTCATCGGGGCGCACGAGAATATCGCCTCGCTCGCCGTCGATGACGACGAGCGCACCGTCGGGAATCTCCGCAAGGCGCTCGCCGATGCCGACGACCGTCGGGATAGCACGCGCCTTGGCGATGATGACAGCGTGGCACGTCGTGCTGCCCTGCCCCAAGATGACGCCTGCGATCTTGTCCGTCGGGATGTTCGCGATGACGGACGGCTCGATCTCCTGCCCGCAGAGGATCACAGGGTCGTCGCCAATCTCCGGCTCCTTGACGCCGAGGATGTACTTGGCGATACGCTTGCCTACATCGCGGATGTCGGTGGCGCGTTCACGGAAATACGGATCGTCCATCTGCTCGAAAACAGCCGCCTGCTCCTTCGCCGTATCGAGCACTGCCAAAGGCGCGTTCGAGAACGCATCGACCTTTTTGTGCATCGTCTCTTCCATCATCGGATCCTGGACGAGCATACGGTGCGCCTCAAGGATCGCCGCCTGCTCCGCCATATCCTTCGCCTGCAGCGCCTTGATATTCCCCTGCAGCACGGCGACGACCGCCTGGATCGCATCCTTGATCTTTTGGTTCTCTATATCCTTATTGCCGGGTCGATAGCCCTTCAAATAGCCGTCGATGTTCTGCCCCGCCATCATGATCTTGCCGATTGCAATGCCGGCGATGACGCCCTTGCCGCGCAACCCCTCTGCCATATACGTCTCCCCCATTCATTGACTTTGCAAATATTTCCTTATACGAGAGTACTTATATATTTTGATGATTTCTTATAAAAAAAGCTCCGGGGCATACGCGAAACCACCCCGGAGCTTTTTCATTACTCCTCGCCGAACTTCGTTTCGATAAGCTCCTTGAGCGCCGCTACAGCATCCGCCTCATCGGGGCCATCCGCCGCAATCGTGATCTCCGTGCCCTTGGCAAGCCCCAAGCTCATGAGCATAAGGATGCTCTTGGCGTCCGCCGTCTTCCCCTTCGCCTTGACCTGTACCTTCGACTTGAACTTCGCGGCCGTCTGCACAAAAACGGAAGCCGGACGCGCATGAATCCCCGTCTTGTTCTCAATCGTCAATGTTGCTTCTGTCATTCGAATCTCTCCTTACTTTACGATGGATGAAACACTGCGCTTTCCGTGTCCATCCGGCAAAACTCACAGCATGGGCATCGGCTCCCATCCAAATGGATACAGCCGGCTCCATGAATCTTATTCAATAGTAGTATTCGCCGTCTGCCCGCTATTCCCCTTTTCATGAGAAAAATTTTTATCAAAGAAATTTAAGGAAACACGGATAATTTCAGTCCCCCATCTTCACGCAGATGCGCTCCGGCAGAGTATCATCCATAAAAGCCATACAGTTTTTCTAAAAATACGGCAGGAATTCAAGACGATGCGTCGAAATAGCTAATGTCAGGGGTTCTTCAAGCAACCCAAATCCATCCGAACATAAAGCGTGGTGATAGGTATTGACGTTTTTCCTGCTTGCTGCTGCCATCATGGCAGTGAGCATCCTCTTGCTTCACCGAATCGCCATTTTCTTTGGCTGTCCCATCCGGTATAAATCTTTGATTCTCTGTGCCGTCATGGCTTTTCTTGTGAACTTTGTGACGCTCAATATCTCGCCTTTTTTGACGCCGATGCACTATGGACTCATTCTCCTCTTTGTGCTGGCGGCATCCTTGGGCGTCACCTTCTACAACGCCCGTCTGGTGAAAACGGCGCCCAGAAAAACCGCCGCAGACATACGCGGCGACCCTGCCAATACGCTTGACGCAGACGAACAAACGGATGAAAAGCCTGCAGAAGATGCGCCGATGAGCAGCACAATCGGCGATGCGCCTGTGGAATGCACACCGTCAGCCGAAGAAGCAGCCGAAAAGCCTACGGGATGCACACCCGCCGAGGAAACCGTCGACGAGATAAACGTTGACGAAGCGGCAGAAAAACCGCCTGTCGAAGAAGCGGCGGAAACGACTTTTGCAAACGAGCCGTCTGACACAGAAGCGGACAAAACTCCTGCGGCGAAAGAACCGTCGGCAGATGAGCCTGCAGATGAAATGAGCGAAGAGGAATTCGACGAATCTGCTGCCGAAGAACAACTGCCGGACGCGTCTGCGGCTGAAGCTGACGATGCGTCTGCTAAGGACGGGCAAGAGAGCAAAGAGATCGCGACGCCTCTTACAAATGATGAGCCGCCGTTCGATGAAGCCGCCAAAGAGCCTGCGGCAGACGAGACGACGCTCGATGAAGCCGCCGAAGAGCCTGCGGC